>NZ_KV808440.1:0-85665 GCF_001812305.1 Staphylococcus sp. HMSC056G08 | reverse complement strand
TTGACATATTGTCATTCAGTTTTCAATGTTCATTCGGTTTATTTTTCCGACTCACAAGAATCAATTATACTCTCTTAAAACTTCAAAGTCAACACTTTTTTAAAAGTTTTTTTAAGAAGTTTTTTCTATGTGATTGTTGAAGTTATTTGTTTCGTTCGTTCAACAGGTATTAACTATACTAGCTTCTGCGTTTTTTTGCAACCCTTAAAACCCATCTTTTTTCGCTCTCAAACTACTCGATGACGCTATTTCCCGTACTTTTATTCTGACAAAACTTGTAATGTTCGTTAAATATCCCCTTACATTTCTATAACCCTTCACAATCTCTTAACATTCCTCACAAAAACCAAACTTTATTTTTTCTAAAAAAGTTTTAAAAAAGTGCAGAAGGGCATAATAAGAGGTTAAACCTCTAGTATTATGACACTTCTGCACTGATTTTACATCTCTGTTCTGCCAGCAATTGCGCGTGACAAAGTCACTTCATCTGCATATTCTAAGTCTCCGCCTACAGAAAGACCTTGCGCCAATCTTGTTACTTTAATACCGATTGGTTTCACAAGTCGAGAAATATACATTGCTGTCGATTCACCCTCTAAGTTAGGATTCATCGCAAGAATCAATTCTTTTACTTCTTCATCTTTTAATCGTTCTATTAATGAAGGAATATTAATATCCTCCGGCCCGATACCATCCATTGGAGAGATTGCACCATGCAATACATGATATAACCCTTTATACTCCCTCATTTTTTCCATTGCAATAACATCCTTGTCGTCTTCAACCACACAAATGACAGAACGATCTCTCTGTTTATCTTGGCAAATATAACAAGGGTCTTCTTCAGTAATATGACCACATGTACTGCAATATGTTAATTCACGTTTGACATCTACAAGCGCTTTTGCAAATTGAACGACGTCATCTTCTTTCATATCTAAGACATGAAATGCCAGACGTTGTGCCGTTTTCGGCCCAATGCCTGGCAATTTCATGAAACTATCAATAAGTTTTGAAATTGGTTCTGGATAATGCATGGCTTATCACATTCCAGGAATGTTCAAGCCTTTAGTGTGTTTGCCTAAGCGTTCTGATGTTAATTCATCTGCTTTATTCATCGCTTCATTTGTAGCAGCTAACACTAAATCTTGAAGCATTTCAACATCATCTGGGTCGACTGCTTCTTCATTGATTTCAACATCCACGACTTCTTTATGACCTGTTACAGTTACAGTCACCATACCGCCGCCTGCTGTACCTTTAACTCTTTCGTCTTTTAATTTTTCTTGCTCTTCAGCCATTTTCTTTTGCATTTTCTGCATTTGTTTCATCATTTGTTGCATATTTCCGCCACCGCGCATAATATAGTTCCTCCTTAGATTCTAGCTTTATTATTCAACATAAGTCTAAGATACAAGAGTTCAATCGTATTCAATCGATTTTTTTTACTTATAATGGAAGAAACCCATTATTTACTCTCCTACCTCTTCTATTGATATGCAAATTATAACACAAAGCACACAGGTCTTTCGACAATGATGGTATCTGAAAGGCTGTGTGCTGTATTTACTTTATTCTTCATCCATGACATGAACAGTGTCTTCACCAAACATGTCTTTGGCTTTTTGAACAATATCATCTTGAGGTGCTTCTTGTTTCGTTTCTGTTTGGTTTGCTTGTTGATTACGTTTTCGATTTTGAAGATATTCAGAGCGTACTTGCATCCATTGGTCTGCAGGTACACCGACAACTGCAACATCTTTGTTGATAATACTGCGTACAACTTCTTCTAAGTTTTTACGTTTCTCATCATCGTCATTTACGATTTCACAATGAATCTCTGCTTCAAATTGAACCAAGACGCTTTTTTCACTCGCTGCGACTGGAATAGAGTTTTGCAATAAACTCACCAACGCTTTTTGATTGTGATTTTTCGCATGATCAATTACTTCTTGCCAATGCTCTTTTAATAATTGAATATCTTCTTTATTCGCATTATCTAGTACCTTCGCAATTTGCGTCATAGAGTAACTATTCTTACTCTTACGACGCCCTCTAGGGGCTGTATGTTGCTTAGGTGGTGTGTTCACTTGTGGAACACCTTGTTGTTTTAAAGCGTGCAATTCTTGCTCAAGGTGTTCTAAACGTTGTAATAAAGCACTATTAACATCATTGGCACCTGCTGTTTGCGTTGCTTGCGGTTGATTCATTGAAGTTTGAGGCTCTGATGTTTTAGAAGCTCCACCCGCTTTAATCAATTCCGCCAATTTAACTAATAATACTTCAAAGTGTACGTTTTGATTTACACTAAAACGCACAGATACTAATGTATCATTAATTAAATCAATCATTTTATATAAGGTATCAAAGTCAAAGCCCATCAAAGCATCATATTCTGTTTGATTTTGGGCTGTTTTATTCATAATCGTATCACGTACAAAGTAAATCAGATCATTAATTAAACGATTGACTTCCTTACCGTCTTCTATAAATTGATGATAGCGTGCAAAAGCTGCTTTCACTTCTCCATTTGCGACATCATTTAATAAAGCATTCAGAGAAGCTTCATCTACACTACCAGTTACATTCAACGCATCTTGCAATGTTAAGTGTTCATCACCGAATGCAATCGCTTGGTCCATGATACTCAATGCATCACGCATACCGCCTTCTGAAGCTTTCGCAATAAACGCAATCACTTCTTCATCGAATTCAATATGTTGAGATTCCGCAACATAACGCAAACGATCAATAATTTGATCTAAACTGATAGCTTTGAAATCAAAGCGTTGCGCCCGTGAAATAATAGTAGGCGGAATTTTATGCGGTTCCGTTGTCGCCAGAATAAAAATAGCATGTGCTGGCGGTTCTTCTAACGTTTTTAACAACGCATTAAATGCACCCGTTGTCAGCATATGCACTTCATCGATAATATAGACTTTATATTTTGATTGTGATGGTGCGTATTTCACTTTATCTCGTATGTTTCTGATTTCATCGACACCATTATTACTTGCTGCGTCAATTTCAATGACATCTGAATTAGAGCCTTGCGTAATACTCTTACAAATGTCGCATTCATTACAGGGTTCTCCGTCAACGCTGTTAGGACAGTTGATTGCTTTCGCAAATACTTTCGCAATACTCGTTTTCCCAGTCCCTCTAGGACCACTGAAAATATAAGCATGCGATTGTTTACCTTTAGCAATCGCGTTACGGAGCGTCTTAGTTACATGCTCTTGTCCAACCACATCACTGAAACTTTGTGGTCGATACATTCTATATAAAGCTTGATAATTCACTTTCGCACCTCCGAATACAAATCATCATTATTATAGCACGCAGACAGGATGCAATGCGATGATAGAAATCAAACTTCATTTTCAAAGATTAACTGTCCTTGTGGATGCGCATCTAAAGTATCCCACAATAGATAAACACTATATTGATCTATATCTTCGCCCTCTGGAACTTCTACACTGAAATTACTTAAAGGGATAAAACCGAGCGATCTAAAATAATCTGGTTCACCCTCTACAATAATTTCATTATAGCCAGCCTCTTTTGCTCGGCTTTCTACTGCTTCTACCAAAGCCTTGCCGATTCCATATTCTCTATAATCCTCTTTCACAGATAATGAACGTATCATTAAAGGGCGCTGTATATCTTCTTCATTTCGAATCAACTCTTGCATCATCAAAATATGACCGACGATTTCATTATCATCAGTACGCGCAATCATTTCAAAATCATGATTATAGTTAGGCAAGCGTCTTAATTCACGCAAACTATCTTCGTAATATTCCCCTTCGAAGAGCCCTTCACTATCTTTTTTGTCTTTTAAGTGTGCAATCACTGGATAATCGTTTTCTGTTACTGTACCTAGAAATATCTGCATACGTTCCCCTCCGTTATTCAGTAAAAAGTATTAAGTACATTATAACGTAACTTACTTTTTTCTCTTATTAATATGGGTTTATGCATTTTCGACAATCGCTAAAAAACCATTACGCTCCTTTTTTGAAGAAATTATATAATATTTGTAAAATTAATGTAAATTATGTGATAAGATATGAGTTAACTAAGTCAGCATTGTCAAAATCCATTAAGGGGGCGACACACATGGTAATGAAAAATAAAGCTTATACCCTTTTAGGCATCGTGTTTATTGTATTGTGTCTAGCCAATTTTGTTGTTTTGTATAATATATGGGCAGTTCTGCCAGGCTTGATTTGTGGCATCGTCTTTTTACGCTATGGTATTCAATTCAAAAGCGCAGAAGAAATTTTAAAAGAAAAAACACTTTGAACTAAGAACAATGCGGTATACCTCTTTACAGGTACACCGCATTTTTGATTAATATTCCATTGTTTTATGTTTACGACCATGCATGAAATAATAAAGCGCAATTACACCAACTAGTAATAATGCCATTAACATATAAAGGTTTCGATAGCCTACACTACCAATTAAAATGCCGAGTAACGTTGGACCAGCACCAGCACCTAAATCCGCAAAGATATAGAATGTTGAAGTCGCAAGTCCAATCTTTTCAGGTGGTGAGGCTTGAATCGCAATCGTTTGGAAAGATGGAATTAATGTACCATAACCAATACCGATGAATATAGCTGAGAATAATAACATCCAGCTGCTATGCGTCACACTTAATAACACTAAGCCAATGACGAATAGTACTAACACAGGATAAACAACTTTATTCGCACCATAATTATCGAACACTTTACCTGTAATCGGTCTGACAACGAACGTACTAAATGCGTAAACCACAAAGAAGAAACTTGCGGCAGCCGCTAAACCAATGTGACTGGCATACGAATCTAAGAATGCGAGTACGCTTGAATATGCAATCCCTACAAAGACAATGACAATAGAAATCGGTATGGCCTGTTTTTGTAGAAATTGGCCGATGCCTTTAGCTGAATTCACTTCTTTATTCTCTGCATCTACCATAGGTTGTCTAATATTAGAGATAAAGAGTGATAAAACTCCAGCAAGTAAGATACAGATTAAACATACAATGAAGTTACTTTCAAAACTGAAGCGTTGGTTGATTAAAATACCTAAGAAAGGACCAATCGCTGAAGCTACTGTTGTACTTAGTGCGTAATAGCCGATACCTTCACCTTTTCGATCTTCTGGCACAATCGTAGATGAATACGTTCCTGTTGTTGTAGAAGCCATCCCAAATGCGATACCATGGATTAAACGAACAATGATTAAAATAAATAAGCTATGAATAAGGAAATACAACGCTATGGCCACAAATGAAAAGACCAAACTTGCTAAAAGTGTCTTTTTCAAATTAAGCTGATCAATATATTTCCCAGTAAATAAACGCCCGAATAACATTCCAATAATAAAGATACCAGCAGCTAAGCCACCCATACCTTCTCCCGCATGGAAAGTATCTATTGTAAAAGAAGTTACAGTTACGATTAAGGCGTAATGAATGATATACATTAAGAAGTTAATCAATGTAATAAATATAAAATCTTTCGTCCACAAATGACGATACATATTTGTACACTCCCTCTATACGTCACAAATTTTTCAATGAAACTATTATAATCATAAATAACACTAATGTATAATGGAATTTATTAATGTTTTCATAAGCAGAACTAATGAATAAGAGGTATAGTTATGAATTTCACACAGTTATATTATGTTAAAACAATCACTGAAACAGGTTCAATTACAAAAGCAGCAACCTTATTACATATCACGCAATCCGCGTTAAGTCAGTCTATCTCTCATTTAGAAGACGAGTTAAATTTAAAGCTGTTTCAACGTCAAAAAAGCGGTACGACTTTAACACCGCAAGGCAAAGAAATATATCCCTTCATCTTAGATCTGTTAGAACAAGAATCCACACTTTACGAGAAAATTGAAACTTTGAATTCAGAAATGAAAGGGACCCTTTCAATTGCTACAGTTCCAAGTTTATTTATGACTATCGTCCCAAGTGTAATGTCTACATTTAAAAGAGACAACCCCAATATTGATGTACAAATTACTGAAGCTGAAAATGATGAAGTTCAACGTTTAGTTGTCAGTGGAGAAGCTGACATCGGTTTATATACTATCTTAAAAGAAGAAGACTTAGACGTACGTGGTGCACGTTATGCGCCATTATTCTCTAGCGGTTTTACCGCTATTGTCCCAAGTGACTCTAAACTTGCTTACTATAAACAACTTTCACTAGAAGATATCAAAGGCTTCCCATTCATTCTATATGATCGCAACTTCTATAAAAAGAACATCCAAAATTTCGAAGAAAAGAATGGTTCAATCAACCTATTATTTTCCACTGAAAACGTCGGTGTATTATTCAATTCTGTTGCGGAAGGCTTAGGTATCAGTATTCTGTCGGATTTAATGGTAGAAAGCACGCCTTATTATCAACGTGATATGATTACTACAGTTTCTGTAGGTGCACCATTTAATCAAATGATAGAATATGGAGTCCTTTATATGGAAGATTCCGAGAAACAAAAACAGATTTCAGAGTTCACGAAGTATTTAGTTAAAGCTGCCCATGACAACCATTAAATAATCCAAATTAAAAAGTGCTTTCATAAGATAAGTTTCAACCTACCTTATGAAAGCACTTCTTTATATATTGGTTCATTATAGACATAAAAAAACCGCGCAACTTTGCTTTGAATGTGTATCATGAACGTTACCAAAGTCGACAGCTAAATCTCGGCTACCCTACGGCACATATGATAATCCACTTAATGCTGCTTCCGTCAGGACCTGACATGATTCATGGGTTCATATTGCATAGGACCGAAATCTTCAAACACCTCGTGCTTTGGGCAGACTTCACAAGTACACACCCTAGGCAAAGTATTCAGTCTCGCATAAGCGGATTTCGAGAATAGGGAACCGCTACCTCCCCACCTAGCACGGCAAGTTATATCTTACTATATATTAAGCAGGTAATGCAAGTATTAATGATTTGTAAATCTTCCTCTTAATAAGTGCTTCATTTTCTTCCTTATCTTCTTGAGAAATCCACAAATCTGAATTCAGTCGCAATATGTTTTGCGATATTGTATTGGAATTTCGTTGTATCTTTTAAATGCACGACACCTCTGACGGTGGCAGTGTAAGGTGGATTTACTTGTCCGAAAGCTTCATATTCCGCTTTTCCAAACGCCTCAAACGTAATGGCCTTACTAGAATAACTAATCTCTTGTTTAAGTTGTTGCTCAATATATTCATAAAGCGAATTCTTCACAATCGTTTCTGTTAAACCTGGAACGACAGCTTCCACCAAGTAATCTTCATCTATAATTTTGACTCTGCCATCCATTTTACGATAACGCACAAGATGCCACAACACGGCATTGTTAGTTAAATCTAGTGCTTCTTGGACAGCAGGAACTTCTTGTGCTCGTACAGTTTCTAATAATTTCACTTCTGTTTCTAAAGCAATCCCTAAATTTTGTTGGACCTCTTTGAAACTTGTCAGCTTAGAAAACGGAAATTCTTTAACACCTTGGTAAATCACAATTGAGCCTTTGCCTCTGATTTTTTGAATCATACCTTCACTGACCAATAAATTCAGTGCACGACGTACTGTTTCACGAGAAGCGTGATACATTGTGACCAAATCATGTTCAGAAGGCAGTTGTGCCCCATATTCCAACTTTTCATTTACAATTTGCGTTCTTAAATCATCATAAATCTTGGTGAATTTCTTCGGTTTCGTCATCATCGTTCTCACTCTATCCTTCATTCGTCTTAATCGTTATAGTGCCTAGTTATCCTCTTGTGCAATGACAATCGCACCATAACCTTCAATTTCTCCATCTACAATCGTACCGCGCTCTAAAACAACCTCTCCTGTTGTTTCAAGATCTTCTGGTAATAAAGCCGCTTCTTTACTAAAGTTTGCGATTACCAACCATTGTTGATTTTGATACGTACGACGATAAATCATTAATTGCTTATCATCCATATATAATGGCGTTATATCTCCATACGTTATAATATCATGTTCATGACGTAAGCGGATTAATTCACGGTATGTTTGTAAAACAGAATGTTCATTTTCAATTTCATCTTCAACATTAATATAACGTGCGTTGTCTGGAATATCAATCCAAGGTGTACCACTTGTAAAGCCAGCATTTTCAGCCGGTGTCCACTGCATAGGTGTACGTGAATTATCACGAGATTTTTGCGCAAGAATCTGCATAATACGTGCTTCTTCTACACCTTGTTCTTTTAAATTACGGTACGCGTTCAACGATTCAACATCGCGATATTGATCAATACTTGTGAAATGCGGATTAGTCATTCCGATTTCTTCACCTTGATAAATATAAGGTGTCCCTTGCAGCATATGCAGTGCTACAGCTAACATTTTCGCACTCTTTTGACGTAATTCCTCTGTTGAATCATCTCCAAAACGAGAAACAACACGGGGCTGATCGTGATTGCACCAGAAGATTGCGTTCCAACCGCCGCCTTCATGAATACCCACTTGCCATTCCATCAAAATGCGTTTAAGTGCTAAGAAATCATAATCTGCATACGTCCATTTTTCACCATTCTCATAATCTACTTTTAAATGATGGAAGTTAAACACACTATTTAATTCTTCACGCTCTGGTTTCGTATACTTAATACAATTTTCAATCGTAGTTGAAGACATTTCTCCGACTGTCATTAAGTCTTTGCCTCCGAATGTTTCTCGATTCATTTCATGAATGAATTCATGTACACGTGGACCATCTGTATAGAACTCTTTCCCAATCGCTTCAGAATCTTTGAATTCATCTTTGGAAATTAAATTGATAACGTCAAAGCGGAAACCATCTACACCGAAATCAATCCAATAATTGATCATGTCGTATAATGCTGCTCTCACTTCAGGATTTTCCCAGTTCAAGTCTGCTTGCGTCACGTCAAAAAGATGTAAGTAATATTCATCGGTTTTTTCATCATACTTCCATGCATTACCCCCAAATTTTGACTCCCAGTTTGTCGGAGGCGTACCTTCTTTTGCGGGCTTACGGAAGAAGTAATAATCACGATATGGATTTTCTTTTGATGAAATCGCTGATTTAAACCACTCATGTTCTGTTGACGTGTGATTGATGACGATATCCATCATCACTTTTAAATTATGCGCATGCGCTTCATCTAGTAAACGTCTTAATTCTTCTTTCGTTCCGAAGTCTTCATTAATATTATAGTAATCACTGATATCATAACCATTGTCATTCATCGGTGATTGATACACTGGTGTTAACCAAAGGTAATCGACACCTAAATACTCTAGATAATCCATCTTTTCAATAATCCCGTTTAAATCTCCTACACCATTTCCTGTCGTGTCATTAAATGATTTTGGATAAATTTGATAAACAACAGACTTTCTCCAATCGTTATGTTTCATAGTATGATCACCTTTTCCTCTCTCTTTATAAAAAAACAGAACACCTTTTATATGATGTTCTGTTTTTTAAACGTACGTTTTATATATCTATAATAACTTAATCTACCATTTCTTTTGCTTTTGTTTTCGCAAATTTTGAGAAGATGACTGTTAGAATGGCTGGTACAATCACCGCAATAACTGTACAAATCGCATAGACTACCCAATATTCTTTTTGGATAGAAATGATTGCAGGTACACCGCCGACACCAACGTTACCTAATACTTTGCTGGCACCGATGAAAGCACCGAGCACACCTGATGTTAAAATTGCCGCAACAAATGGATATTTTAATGGAATGTTTACCCCGAACATTGCAGGTTCTGTAACACCTAGTAAACCAGACACACTTGATGTAATCGCTAAACCTTGTTCTTTTACCATCTTACGACGTTTGTAGACGTACCAAGCACCAAGCGCTGCTGAACCTTGACAGATATTTGAAATCGCAAGAATCGGCCATAAGTATGTCCCTTTTAATGAGCTGCCCATTAATTGGAAGTCCACAGCTAAGAACATGTGGTGTAAACCTGTAATTACAAGCGGTGCGTAGAATAAACCGTAAATCGCGCCGCCTAACCAACCTGCGCGGTTGAATAAGAAAGTAACGACATCTGTAATACCTGTACCAATCCATAAAGCAATCGGTCCAATAACTAAGAATGCAAGGAACCCTGTTACTAATAATGCGATAGGGCCTACAACTAACATCTTAATTGAGTCATGAACGACTTTGTTTAAGCCTTTTTCAATTTGTGCTAAAACATAAGAAGCTAATAATACGGGTAATACTTGTCCTTGATAGTTTAACTGTTTTACATCTAATCCGAAGATATGCCAAACAGGAATCTTAGATCCTTCATTTAAAGCATATTGCGATACCAATTGCGGATGCATTAAGACAAGTCCTAATACTAAACCAAGTACTGGGTTACCACCGAATACACGCATACTACTCCAACCAATCAACGCTGGCAAGAAGATAAAAGCGGTTGTCGCAATCACGTTCACAATGTCTGCGAAGTCATGAATTTGCGGGAATTGTTTCACTAATGGTTGCGGACCGAATAAGTCCTCCATTGTTAAAAGGTTATAAATCCCCATTAATAAACCGGCAGTTACGATAGCTGGTAAGATTGGGATGAAGATATCCCCTAATAATTTTACGAGTCTCTGCAACGGATTACCTTTTTTCGCAGCCGCTGCTTTTACTTCATCTTTAGAAGCTCCTTCTTTACCGACTTCATTCATAAAACGTTTATATACTTCATCGACTGTCCCTGGGCCAATGACAATTTGATATTGATTATCCGCTTTAAATTGTCCTTTAACGAGCGGATTCTCGCTTAATTCATCCTTATTTACTTTATCATCATCTTTTAATACTAAACGTAATCTCGTGACACAGTGCGTCGCTGTCTCTAAGTTTTCAGCTCCCCCGATTGCTTCCACAATCTGTTTAACATCTTTATCTTTTACAGCCATCTGACTCACTCCCTTTATTTTATCTTTGAATCTATTGTACTTGTCTAGACAAGTTATGTAAAGGCTTTCATCAGAAATATTTTTAAAAAAGCGATAATCCTACAAAAAGATTACCGCTTCTTCGCTAAAACACCATCACTATGGACGCTCTATAATTTGAATTAAATTACCGCAAGTATCATCAAACACCGCAAACTTTACACCATTTCCCATATCCATAGGTGCCATGGTGAACCCTACACCTTGTTCTTTTAAATTTTGATAAGTTGCTTGTACATCCTCTACATCAAACATCGTGCAAGGAATCCCTTCTTGCTTCAGACCATCTTGATAAGCCTTTGCGACAGGATGTTGATTAGGTTCTAATAATAATTCAGTGCCTTCAGGATTCTCTGATGATACAACTGTCAGCCATCTGTATTCTCCCGCAGGTTCGTCTGCATGTTTTTGAAATCCTAATACTTCAGTATAAAATTTTAATGCATGGTCTTGATCTTCCACAAAAACACTTGAAACTTTATTTTCCATATGAGTGTACCTCCGTTGTTTCGTCACTCTTTCATTCCTTAATTTTGCACAATTTAAACCTATAGTTGAACCAAACCCTATAACGTTGAAGTTATAACAGAAACTAAAAAGGCAATCATTCAACGTAACAGTTGAGTGATTGCCTTTTTATATCTATTAGTCTTGGATTTAAAAATAATGGCGGAGGAAGAGGGATTCGAACCCCCGCGAGCCGTTAAGCCCCTGTCGGTTTTCAAGACCGATCCCTTCAGCCGGACTTGGGTATTCCTCCAAAATAAGCACAAGAACTATTATATGATATTTATAAAAAGAAGTCAACATTGCTTAAAAAATTAATGTTAAGTTTTGTGAGAATGACGCAAAATTAAAACACACAGCCATTTGATTATAGCTGTGTGTTGTATTATTAACTGAATACAGTTTGTTTTTGTAGATATTTGTGTACAGCTTTCGCAACACCGCGTCCTTCTTTAATCGCCCAAACGACTAAACTTTGACCACGTCTCGCGTCACCTGCCGCAAAGATATGCGGTTGACTTGTCGCATAATCTTTATCATTCGCAACGATACTGTTACGTTCTGTTTTTAAGTTAAAGTCATTCGGTACGGTATTTTCAGTACCGATAAAGCCAATTGCTAACAAGACTAAGTCAGCTGGCCAATGACGTAAAGTATCATTCATTTCTGTTGAACCATCTGGTAGTTGTCGCAATGTTTGTGTATACACACCACGTACATTACCAAGTTTATCAACGTCGTAACGCATAGAGTTTTCACCATATGCACGTGGTTCAAAACCGAATTTTTCTTCGTATTCACTATGCGCATAATCCATTTTAAAGACTGGCATAGACATCGGCCAATATGGATTACCTTCTATTTCATAACGCTCTGGTAATCTTGTGAACTGGTTGAACTGTACAATAGATTTACAGTTTTCACGTAAAGCTGTTGCGACACAGTCGGCACCTGTATCACCGGCACCGATTACAATCACATTTTTACCTTCTGCGCTGATTGTCGCATCTTCTGGTTTCAATTCACCATTTAAGATCTGTGTTTGTTCTGTTAAATAATCTAAGGCAAAATGGATACCTTGTCCCATACGGCCTTCAAGCGGTAAATCTCTCGCTTGATGTGATCCAGTACAAACGATAATCGCATCAAATTGTTCATCTAACGTTTCCCGGGAAATATCGACACCAACTTCAGTATCAGTGACAAATTTCACACCCGCTTCTTCCATCAAATGAACTCTGCGACGAACAACTGCTTTATCCAATTTCATATTTGGAATACCGTACATTAATAAGCCGCCTGGTTCATGTGTACGTTCATAAACTGTCACATCATACCCCTTCGCATTTAATTCATCCGCAGCTGTTAAACCAGCAGGTCCACTTCCGACAATCGCAACGGATTGTCCTAAGCGTTTCTCTGGTACGCGCGGTTGTACCCATCCATTTTCAAATGCTTCATCAATAATCGTTCTCTCAATCCCCTTGATTGCGATCGACTCTCGATTAATTTTCATCACACACGCTTGTTCACAAGGTGCTGGACAGACACGTCCTGTAAAGTCAGGGAAGTTATTAGTTTCAGAGAGACGTTCATAAGCCTCTCTGAAATCACCGTGATAAACTAAATCGTTCCATTCTGGAATATAGTTACCGATTGGACAACCGATTGTTTGTCGTCCTAAACTTTGACCTGTTTGACAAAACGGTGTACCACAATCCATACAACGCGCACCTTGACGCTGTGCATCTTCTTTAGTGAAACGCTGCTGGAATTGAAGATGGTTCGTTAAACGCTCTGCTAACGAAAGTTCCGGCAGTGCTTGTTTGTCATATTTCATAAAACCTTTGAATTCACCCATATCTAAACACTCCTTCTTATTTCGTTAATAAACAACTGAGAATGGTCCTTCTAAGTCTGTTGCTTTACGTGTATCGTAGAAGGCATTCAAAATTGCTGCTTTAGAATTGTCTGCTTTACGTTCTTGATCTTCAATTTTATGCATCATTAATTTGTAGTCTTTTGGAATAACTTTGACAACTTTTTGAGCCACATGATCAAAATCAGCTAATACTGCTTTGGCTTTTTTGCTGTCTGTGTATTGAACATGTTCTTCTAACATGTCTTTAATAATTGAAAATTCTTCTGGTTCAGTAATGGTATCGAAATCAAGTGTTGGCAATGCATTGTACGATTTGAAGTGTTCCACATCATCAGGGAAGATGTAAGCGACACCGCCACTCATACCTTGACCGAAGTTGTCACCGACATTACCTAATACGATGACACGACCGCCAGTCATATACTCTAAACCATGATTTCCGATACCTTCTACAACTGCATGAACACCACTGTTTCTGATACAGAAACGCTCACCGGCATAACCGTTAATAAAGGCTTTACCGCTTGTAGCGCCATAGAAGCATACATTACCGACAATAATATTTTCTTCACGTTCTTCATTTGGCGCATTAATGATAATCTTACCTCCGGATAAACCTTTACCAACATAGTCATTGGCATCACCTGTATGATGAATTGTTAATCCTGAAGGTGTAAATGCACCGACACTTTGGCCTGCATGGCCTGTAGTTTCAACATAGATTGTATCTTCGGGTAAACCTTCCGCTCCATGTGCGCGAGTAATCAAGCTGCCGGCAGTTACGCCTACATCACGTTGCTCATTGCACAACTTATATGTCCCTCTAAATAAAGTACCGTCTTGAATTGCTGCTTCAGCATCCGGAATCAATTCTGTTTGATCGAAACCTTTTTCTAAGTGATGCTGTTGCTCAATTTGTTTGAATGTCGGTCCTTCATTTTGATAAAGCAACGGTGCCACATCAAGTGAACGTGCTTTTTCATTAGCTACCGAATGATTTGCTTCTAATAAATCAGTTCGGCCAATCAATTCTTCAACAGAACGTAAACCAAGTTCAGCGAGTACTTCACGTAATTCTTGTGCAATAAAGTGCATAAAGTTAACAACGTGATGTGCACGACCGTTAAAGAGTTGACGTAAATCTTCGTTTTGTGTAGCCACGCCGACAGGACATGTATCTTTATGGCACACACGCATCATGACACAACCTAAAACAACTAACGGTGCTGTCGCAAAACCAAACTCTTCAGCACCCAATGCACAAGCATAAGCTACGTCATGTCCAGTTAATAACTTACCGTCTGTTTCTAAACGGATACGTGAACGTAAATCATTCATCATTAATGTTTGATGCGTTTCTGCTAGACCGATTTCCCAAGGCAATCCAGCATGTTGAATACTTGTTTTAGGTGAAGCACCTGTACCGCCGTCATAACCGCTGATGACGATTTTGTCAGCAAAGGCTTTGGCAACACCTGCCGCAATTGTACCGACACCACTCTTAGATACTAATTTCACAGCGATATTCGCTTGAGGGTTCGCATTCTTCAAGTCATGAATCAATTGCGCTAAGTCTTCAATTGAGTAAATATCATGATGAGGTGGTGGTGAAATCAAGCCGATACCTGGCGTTGAACCACGTACTTCAGCAATCCAAGGATAAACTTTCGTACCTGGCAACTGTCCGCCTTCCCCTGGTTTAGCACCTTGTGCGACTTTAATTTGAATTTCAGTCGCATGTTGTAAATAATCACTTGTTACACCGAAACGACCTGATGCAACTTGTTTAATTGTACTTGTATAATCTTCACCTTCTGGACCTTTCACATAACGTTCAGGGTCCTCTCCACCTTCACCGCTGTTACTCTTACCGCCAATTAAGTTCATCGCTTCCGCTAAAGTTTTATGTGCTTCGGCAGAAATTGAACCATAACTCATAGCACCTGTATTGAATCGGTGCACAATATCTTCAATCGGTTCAACCGCATCAATACTGATCGGTGTACGTGATTTGAATTTCATTAAATGACGAATACGATCAGTACGTTGGTGATTCACTGTTTTTGAATACTCTTTGAACATGTCATAGTCATTTTCACGACATGCATGTTGCAGCAACCTAATGGTAGTTGGGTTGAAAGCGTGATATTGACCTTGTTGACGCCATTGGAACGTACTGCCTGATTCAAGATGTTCTTCTTTAAGACCTTGACGTTTTTTATTTTCTTCATCAATCAAATCAATCGTTAAACCAGATAACTTAGATTGAGTACCTGTGAAGTATTTATCGATGACATCATGTGATAAACCGACTGCTTCAAAGATTTGTGCACCTTGATAACTTTGAACCGTTGAAATACCCATTTTAGACATGACTTTAATAACCCCTTCAGCTAACACGTCTGTATAAGTTTTTACTTGTACTTCAACAGGTCCGGATAATTCACCTTGTTCTACCAATGACGCAATTGTTTCTTGTGCTAAATAAGGTACAACTGCGTTAGCACCATAACCTAATAAACAAGCGACATGGTGGACTTCGCGGATTTCTCCACCTTTCGCAACTAAACTTGTTTCTTGGCGTAAATCTTCAGTAATCAACGCCTGATGCAAGTAGCTGACTGCAAGTAAAATCGGAATCGCGTAGCCAGGTTCATCACGTAAACTGCTGTCATCTAAGACTAAAATGTCATAACCCGCTTTAACCGCTTCAACCGCTTTCTCTCTCAACACTTCTAGCGCATCTTCTAAGCTGCCGCTATATACTGTAGATAAATGTTTCGCACGGAATGGTCCGTTCTCTGCTACTTTTAATTGCGCTTCTGTTAAAACAGGATGTTTCAATTGAAGACGATTCAACGCATCTGTATCAGGTACAAGCAAGTTACCTTCTTTACCTAAGTATGACAATTCACTTGTTACGATTTTTTCACGATACGCATCAATTGGCGGATTCGTAACTTGTGCGAATAATTGTTTGAAGTAATTGAATAATGATTCAGGACGTTCATTCAATACCGCAAGTGGAGCATCATAACCCATCGCACCGATTGGATCTTTCTTACCACGTACTAATTCAGCCATATATTTATGAATTTCTTCACGTGTATAACCGAATTGTTTTTGTAAACATTCAACCGTTTCAAAATCCCAACCTTTTGATTCAAACGGCACTTCCAAATCTAAATCGACTTTATGTTTTTTCAACCATGTTTCATAAGGTAACTCACTTGCGATTTCTGCTTTCAACATATGGTTATGTACCACTTCGTGTTTATCAAAATCAACAAGTAATAAACGACCAGGATTCAAGCGACCTTTAAACGCAACATCTTCTTCCTCTACATCGATTACACCGACTTCAGAAGAGAAGATAATATAGTTGTCTTTCGTAACCGTATAACGTCCTGGACGTAAACCGTTACGGTCAGTCAAAGCACCGATTTTGTCACCATTACAGAAAGCAATCATCGTTGGGCCATCCCATGGTTCCATCATATAACTGTAGTACTCATAAAAAGCACGGACAGCACTTTGGTTAGCTTTGCTGTATTGCCATGGTTCAGGCACTAATAACATCGCAGCTTTCTCAGGTTCCATCGCAAGCGATAAAAACTCAAGCGCATTGTCGACAATTGCAGAGTCACTGCCGTCTACATCTAATACAGCATGTACTTTTGGTCGATCATTTTCATCAAAAATGGTTTCAACTAAACGTTTCTGACGTGCACGCATCCAGTTGACATTGCCTCGAATCGTATTGATTTCACCATTATGCATCAACAAACGGTTAGGATGGGCACGTTTCCAACTAGGAAATGTATTCGTACTGAAACGAGAGTGTACTAAACCTAATTTAGATTCATAATCAGGATGATTTAAATCTTCATATAATCCTTTAATTTGGTCAGAACGTAACCAACCTTTATATACAATTGTTTTCGGAGATAAACTTGTGAAGTATAGTTCCAACTCTTGTTCATCACCGTAAAATTCAATTTGTTTACGTGCGAGATATAAGCGTTTCGCCGCATCTGCACTATGATTTAAATCGATAAAGACCTGTTGAATGACCGGCATTGTTTCAGCAACATGTGGTGCAACAGCTGAAACATCCACAGGCACATCGCGATACCCGATCACGCGAAGACCTTCAGTTTCAAAATAGGCTTTAAAGATTGTTTCGTGTCTTGAACCTGCAATGCGTTCATTAGCGAAAAAGAAACCGACAGCGTAGTTACCTTCTTCAGGTAAGTCTAAGTCTGTCTGTTCTTTGAAAAATTTAAATGGAATTTCAGTCATAATTCCTGCTCCATCACCAGTCATCCCGTCAGCACCGATTCCCCCACGGTGATCCAAACGGCGCAGCATTTCTAGTGACTTAATGACAATATCATGCGATCGTAAATTGTCCATGTTTGCATAAAATCCTATGCCGCAAGCATCATGTTCGTTTCTTGCATCGTACAAACCTTGATTCTGCTCATTTACCATGCTTGCTCCTCCTTTAAATATGCGTTGTATGAATTTTCAGATTATTATCGATAACTATTATAATATAGGAGGGGATTCTTCTGTTCAATTCAAAAATTAGATGATATCATTCTAATAATTAGAACAATAAGTGTGGTGCAGAAAATCATGGAATTTAAACAACTTAAATACTTCATTGAAGTTGCTAAAAGAGAACATTTATCTGAAGCTGCTTTAGAACTGAACATTGCGCAATCAGCCATCAGTCGCCAAATTTCACAATTAGAAGAAGAATTAAATACAAAACTATTCAGAAGAGAAGGCCGAAATATTTATTTAACTGAAGCTGGTCAACGCTTTATGACCCAAGCAACAAAAATTGTCGAACAATCTGAACAAACTTTAAATATGTTTCGACACGAACAAGAAGCTGAAGCTAAACGTATCAAAATCGGTTATGTCGAAAGCTATGTCTCACAACTCTTAACATTACTCATACAAAAATTTGAAAAAGAACATACAACAACACTCCTCCCTATGAGGCAATCAAATGAAGCATTATTGAAATCAACTCTAAATCGTGATTTAGATGTAGCATTTGTTGATTTAACTTCTTCATTAAAGAAATATAATGAAATTGAAATCATACCGTTATTCGAAGATAACTATCAATTATATGTGCCAAAACAAGATCCATTAACTGCGACAGTCAATCCGCCTTTAAAACAACTGAATACACAACCGATATTTTTAATGACAGATTTACCTCAGCAACTGATACATCTTCTTGAAAACACAGCGAAATGTACTACATATCGTATTTCAACTGAACGTTTAGCAAACTATTTATTGAGACATAATCGCGGTTATGTCATTACACCACAATATATTGCTTTACCAGAAAGCGAACAGTTTGTACGTTTAAGCCTAGCGCACACAGAACTCAAACGAACGTTATGCGTAATCGTCAGAAAAGATAATCATAAACCAGAACTGACTGCTTTACTCAAAGAAATTACTACCCTGCTTTCTCATACTTCGGTTTATCATTAAAATGAACAATAATATTCTGTTCTTATTAAAACCTCTACGACATGTCGATATAATTCGGCTCACCGTAGAGGTTTCTTTGTTTGTTAATTTTGACTCTTAAATCATTTGAATTTCTATTAAACAAACGCTTCCAAAAATGACTACTTTATTATAGATTTAAAGTTATAATACAAATAAAAGATAGAAAGGAACTTTTCAATGCGTTACAAACTTAAAGAAAAAGATTTATTAGAATGTTTGAAACTTCATCATCCAGAACATGAATTTAAAGAGGGACGCTTACTCGTCGGTCAAAACAAACGTAACAATTTAGAAATTTATTATTTAAGAGAAGAAGATTTTTTCGCGGTGGTGACGGTTGATTTCTTCACTTTTGATTTCCTTGAAATAGCACTCGTAGACAAGACAAGCATTGATGAAATTTATTTGAAAGATGGTTTGCTGTATAGAAAAATGTTTGTGAAGGTCGGCGATGAAATCGTGAGATATAGTACATCTCGAATGTTGCTCACGGACTTCCAACAAGCACATTATAATAAGTTCATTGACGGACAAAAAGAACGCGTTATTTATAAAGACGGAAAGTTTTTGTAAAAATAATAAATTTGAAATCATTGGCATTCTGCTTCCATTAAGCTTATAATCACGTTGTTAATATTTGATTGAGAATCTTAGAAAGGGTGACGGTTATGTCATTCAAACAAAGACTGCATCAGCCGTTTTCTTGGGTGTTGATCAGCTTTGCGGTTATTTTTATCGCAAGTCTGCTATTCACATTATTTAATGCCCGTTTTTACCACATGCCTATTGGTGAAATTACAAAAATTCATCACCAAAAGTCGGTTGATGTAACGGATGAACATCATAATCAAGATACAAAATATACGGAACAGCTTAACTTCAAAGTATTAAATGGAAAGTTCGAAGGTCAAACCGGAACCATTAAGCACACTTATTATCAATCACAAGTGGACTCTGAAAAGTTTCATGTGCATAATAAGGTGCTGTTACATATTAATAAGCATCCGAATGATGCGACGATTATAGAAAAGAAACGCGATACATTAGTGGTAGCCATCACTGGTATCTTCTTACTGATAGTATTATGGGTTGGCCGCAAAGTCGGCATACAATCAATTTTATCGCTGATTATTAATAGTGGCGCTATCTTAGGTGCCATTGCGATTCACAATGCGGTACCCTCAGTCAGTCTCTTTTGGTTAATGAGTTTGGCAGTGATACTAGCAACTGTCATTACATTACTGTTAGTCACAGGTTGGCATTGGCGGACACTCATTACCGTTATCAGCAC
Organism: Staphylococcus sp. HMSC056G08; assembly: GCF_001812305.1. Taxonomy (NCBI): domain Bacteria; kingdom Bacillati; phylum Bacillota; class Bacilli; order Caryophanales; family Staphylococcaceae; genus Staphylococcus; species Staphylococcus sp. HMSC056G08. The sequence goes on along the minus strand of NZ_KV808440.1, from coordinate 65,438 downwards.
TCTATTCGGCACCTTTATTTGTGTCGGTATTGCAGAGTTGGTGATTCAAGCTACAGGCGGTTCTGGTATTAAATATGAAACGATGGATTTACTGACATTACCGCCTAAAGAAGTCTTTATGGCTTCAGTAATTGTCGGTACATTAGGCGCTGTGATGGATGTAGCAATTACTATCGCAAGCGGTATGTATGAAATCAAAGAACGTACACCTGCGATTGATTTAAAAAGATGGGCACTAGCCGGCCGACATATCGGCCAAGATATTATGGGTACGATGACTAACATCTTACTCTTCTCTTATTTAGCAGGCAGCTTACCGATGATGTTGATCTATTTAAGAAACGCCAATACGATTACCTACACTATTTCTATGAATTGGTCATTAGAAATTGCACGTGCGCTCATTGGCGGAATTGGTATTGTGTTAACGATACCTGTCACGATTTTATTAATGGAACTCTGGGTGAAAGTAAGGGGTGAGCAAACATGAATGCGGTAGTTATTTTAGCCTTAATTCTTTTGATTTTAATGATCATCTTCGGTGGTAAGAAAGGCGCTATTTCTTACGCCATGTTATTTCTGAACTTTGTCTGTGTATTGCTTGCTTTGATTGCGATTGTATTGCAGTTGCCCATTCCGATTATCGCTTTAATCTTCTGCATAGTAGTCGCAAGTTTGAACTTATTTGGTTTAAATGGCAATAATGTTAAAACACAAGCTGCCTTTTATAGTACTTGTATTACGACACTTGTTTTATTAAGCGCAATATATCTAGCCGTGGCATTCGGTCATTTACAAGGGTTTGCGGCCGAACAACAAGACGAAACCTACGTTTACTCTATGAATATCGGTATTAACATGGTTCAGTTTATGGTCTTCACCACCTTGCTTGCGGTCATTGCGGCAGTGGTAGACCTTGCCATAACAATCAGTTCACCAATGTATGAATTAAGCGAAACGAACCCTGAATTAAATCGACGAGAATTGTTTAAGTCAGGCATGCGTATAGGCAGAGAAATTTTAGCTACTTCCGCAAATACCATTTACTTAGCATACTTTGGCGGCCAATTAACATTATTCTTTTGGTTCTTTAAATTGAATTACTCTTTCGGCCATATCATTAACTCTAAAATATTCGCACAAGAATTTGTTTCTATCCTATTTGGAGGTATCGCGGTCGCGATGAGTATACCGATTACTGCCTGGATAACTGCTTGGCTAATCAAACGTCAAACAAAAGCTAAAGTCGTTCAGACTACACAAAACTAAGGTGAGTCAATCTATCGTCATACATTTTGCGCAATGTTATAATGTGTAGGTATCTAATCAGGATAGGAGGTTTATTTTTCATGGCAAAACAACCTAAATCAAAATTACGTCGTTTATCTAATACGTTAAATATTGTCGGTTATGGTATTGAAGCTTATAATGCTTATGCCTATGATTCTAAAAATCGTAAATTATCAAGCATCGGTTTAGCGATTAACGTCACAGGAGGCATTCTTGATTTCTATACAGCATTAAAATCAGGACGCTTCCTTACAAAAGTATTCTCTTTCGCAAACTTGGCAACAGTCGTTGTCACTTCTTATAACCGCTTCAAATCATTAAAATCAAAATAAATTTAAAATGAAGGCTCTATTTTATGTCACTTGGATATAAAATAGAGCCTTCATTTTTTCGATGATACAACTTATTACATTTATTCTATTTGAAGTTCCACTGAATTAAATCGCTGTCTTTGGTAGTTATGACAACCTATTCATCCAACTTAACACACAAAGTTTCACTTTCATTCAACTAATTTGTCCAATCTATTACAACTGATTATCAATTCATTTTTTAATAGCTTTAAATACAGATTGTGCAAGACTTTTCTTCAAAAGACTGCTATAATCGGTGGTAAATAGAGATATATTTCAATAGTACTTCTGCCTATCGACACAGTTTAGTATGCAGCAACACCTAGGAGGTAACAACATGAAACTTCAAATCACTGACGAAGCATTGAAATGGTTTAGAAACGAATTAGACTTAGAGCCAGGAGATAAGGTCAACTTCTACGTACAAGCTTATGTACACACTGGTTTACATGAACATTTTACAACTGCATTCAAGATTGAACCGCATGACAAAAACGCATCTGTATCAGTTACAGTCGACCGCATCACATTCTATATCAACGATTCTGATGAATGGTTCTTCAAAGGGCTAGACTTATTAGTAGATTACAACTCTGAAACAGATGAAATTGAATACAAAAGCACAAAACTATAAAATAACGAGAGGTATTGGTATAACCAGTTCCTCTCGTTTTTCATATTAAAAACCCAGAGGCCTATCCACCTCTGGGTTTAACATCCAAATTAATGAATGAAATTATAATAGCCGACTTGGCTTGCTGGAATTGTACGGTAAGTTGTGTAACCTGGGTTGCCTGTAAAGTTCATTTCAGACACCAATACACTGCCGTCACCATTAATACGTTCTACGAAAGCAACATGGCCGAAGTAACCTGCATCTGATTGTAAGATTGATCCTACTGTCGGGTTACGGTCTACTGTGTAACCATCTGCACGTGCTGCATTGTCCCAATTGTATGCATGCCACCAGTAAGTACTGATTGGTTTGCCGATTTGAGCACGACGGTTAAACGTATGCCATGTACATTGACCCCAGTCGTATAAATTAGAGTGATTGAAAACTGGTGAATAGTATCCACCTGTTGATGTTGATACACCTGGTGATGGCGAATTTGTATTCGCTGCAGTTGTACCTGTCACTTTTAATTTTTGACCTGGATAAATAAAGAAGTTATTCAAACCATTTAAACTCATAATGTTTTGGTAAGTTGTACCGTATTTAGATGCGATCAATGATAATGAATCACCTGGTTGCACTGTATATACTGAACCACCTGAAACACGTGTCGTATTAGAAGTTGTCGTACTGTTAGATGCTGTACCTGACACCTTCAATACTTGTCCTGGATGAATTAAGAAACCGTTTAAACCATTTAATCGCATAATATTTTGGTAAGTTGTACCGTATTTAGACGCGATTAATGATAATGAATCACCCGGTTGTACTGTATAAGTTGAACCACCTGAAACTGATGATCCACCTGAAGTACGTTGACTGCTTGTATTAGCAGAACCAGCTACTTTTAAGACCTGATTCGGGAAGATTAAGTTTGAACTTAAGTTGTTTAATGATTTAATGTTCGCAATTGACGTATTATGACGTTGAGCAATTGACCATAAAGAGTCACCAGCTTGGACTCTATAAGTCGTAGCTGCATCTGCAGCTCCAGCTGTTGCGATAGCGGAAACCGCACTTGTTCCTACAACAGCAGCAATAATTTTCTTTTGCAATGGAAATGCCTCCTGACAATAGTATATTCTCTCTTTCAGTCTTGAATCTTCTGTTCTGCCCCAACAGAAGTTCAATAACCGTTTTCTCTCTTTTCCACCTATACACTTAATTATTATACACATCATTGAGCAAGGCTATATTATTATTAGATGACATTTGTATTACAAAAGATTCTTTTAACTTTTTTAAATAGTAATGTAAGCGCTTAACTTATTGATATAATAGCTTTGTGTAGACCTAATAATCCTGAATCTCATACTATTCGTATCTCTTCTATTTAATACATTTTTGAAAGATTACAGCCTCATAACGTATTCAAAAACCTACTTTTCAAGAAGACTTTCTATCCTTTATTATCCAATACAAAGCTTCATCATATTAATCACACAATTTGATTAAATAATTTACAAAATTAACAAAAAGACAATACCCCTCTACAACTTTCATTGATAAGATAGTGTTGTATGCATGACATGCATATATAACTTCATACGAGATATAGAAAAGGAGGCTCCTCATGCACAAGCTACTTATCAGAACCTGCTTCTTAGTTGCGATGTTGTTCATGGTATTCAGTTTCACAAGTTTTGCGGCAGAAACAACGCAACCTGAAACTAATACAACAGATGTAAAAGTCGAACAGCCGGCACCGACACCTGCATCTGACACAACAACGCAATCAACACAAGCAACACCTGAACCTGTTCAACCATCAGCTTCACCAGAACAACCTGCAGAAGATGTTGCGTCAAAGACTGATTCAAATGAACCGGCAGTGACAACAGAACAGGCACCTACAGATAAAACAACACCACCGGCAACACAAACACAGACGGTTGAACCTAAAACAGAAGCAACTGTTCAATCAAATGAATCAGCGCAAAAGACAGCACCTTCAACTGAAGCTACTCCAGATACAACACCAGCTGTATCTGAACCTAAAGCAGCTGAACCGACACCTACAACGACACAACACACGAAAATTCTTCACACGAACGATATGCATGGACGTATCTTAGAAGAAGACGGACGTGTCATCGGGATGGCTAAATTAAAAACAGTCAAACAACAAGAAAATCCTGATTTAATGTTAGATTCTGGTGATGCTTTCCAAGGATTACCAATTTCAAACAATACGAAAGGTGCAGACATGGCAAATGCTATGAACGAAGTAGGTTACGACGCAATGGCAGTCGGTAACCATGAATTTGACTTCGGTGTTGAACAAGCACAAAAGTACAAAGAACAATTAAACTTCCCTATTCTTTCCGCAAATACATATAAAGATGGGAAGCTTATGTTTGACCCTTACACAATCGTGAACAAAAATGGGATTAACTACGGCATTATCGGTGTGACGACACCAGAAACAGCTGTCAAAACACACCCAGATAACATTAAAGGTGTCACATTTACAGAACCGATTCCTGCTGTCCAAAACATCATGAATCAAATTAAAGCTCAAACAGATATCTTTGTTATTTTATCCCACCTAGGCATTGATCCTTCAACTAAAGCAGAGTGGCGCGGAGATACACTTGCGGATACACTCGCACGTGACCGTCGTTTCTATGACAACGAAATCATCGTATTAGACGGCCATTCTCACTCAGTTATTGAAAATGGCAAAATTAATCGTAATACTTTACTAGCACAAACAGGAACAGCACTCGCTAATATCGGTAAAGTTGAATTCGATTATCAAAATGGAACTATCTCTAACTTGAATGCATCATTAATCAACGTTAAAGATACAGCAGATGTTACACCAGACCCTGCTTTACAACAACAACTTGATGAAGCTAAAGCGAAATTCGAAGCTCAAGTTTCAGAAGTAATTATTCCTAATAATACAATTCAATTCCAAGGTGAACGTGATGACGTGCGCAGACACGAAACAAACTTAGGTAACGCAATTGCGGACAGTATGGAAGCATACAGCCAAAACGGCTTTTCCCATCCTGCTGATTTCGCAGTCACAAATGGAGGCGGAATCCGTGCTTCTATCGACAAAAACCAAGATGTTACACTAGGCGATATCATTACTGTCTTACCTTTCGGCAACACGATTTCACAAATCCAAGTCAAAGGGACAGATATCGCAAAAATGTTTGAACATAGTTTGAGCGCACCTGTTGAAAATGGACAATTAGGCGCTAACGGCGCGTTCTTGCATATTTCTAAATCAATTCGTGTTTATTACGATATTAATAAAGCACCTGGCGAACGCGTGTTAAAAATCGAAGTATTAAACAAACAGACGCAACAATTTGAAGCGTTAGATCCTAACCGTATTTACTACATGACTACAAATGACTTTACCGCTTCAGGCGGCGACGGTTACGACATGTTAGGCGGTTTACGTGAAGAAGGCGGCTCTTTAGATAAAGTCTTCTCAGATTACTTAAGAGAAGCAGACTTATCACAATACGACACTGACAAAATCAGCCGTATTATCAACGGTCAACCACCTGTGGCACAAACAGAGGAACAAGCAGATACAGAAACACAACCAGCGACTGGCGATACTGCACAACCAGCACCAAATACAACAACACCTGCAGTACCGACACAACCAGCATTACAACCTGTCGCAAGCACACAAACAACGCAACCAACAGCTTCAACTTCAAATGTAATTCCGTTCCCTGCAGCTACAACAACAGCACAAGCAGGTACATCACAAGTTAATGCGTCACAAAACAGCGCATCAATGACAGCACATCAAACAACTACAGCACAGGTTAACTCAACTGTGACAAACCTAGAGACAATTCAGTCTCATCTAACAACAAAATCTTCAAATGTTTACCCATTGCATGCCAACCATGCACAACAACAAGCTAAAACAGCTTCAACTACGAAAAATGACTCAAACACTGAACAGACTTTACCGGATACAGGAAGCAATGATCTTCCAGTATGGCCAATCGGTTTAGTACTGACAGGTTTAGGTGTGGCATATATCTCACGCAAACGAGATCATGCGGCATAAAAAACACAGCACAACTTCTGATTTTTCAGAGGTTGTGCTGTTTCTTTTTCTCACTTATGATTTTACTGTTTTCATCTCATAACTGTATGACTATTCAAATGTCTGAATCGTCATTTCAGGAATTCCAAAGTACTTTTCTAAGAATGCTTGATAATTATCAGGCGTTGTATCTTGAACAGTCTTCTCACCATTGACCAATAATGTTAAATGATTTTCAGTCAACGTATTACGTCCGACTTCGGTTGCTATTGTGATCAATAAACCTTGCACAAAGATAGAATCTGGACTGGATTGGTTAAATTCAATGCCATCTTTAAAATCATCTAATTGTTTCGGCTCATTTAATACACGATAACTAGTCTGCCATTGATGATTATCATTAGACCATTTTTCAATATCATAATGTGTCTCATCGACGTGATGCACACGATAACTGCCTGTCACGTCCTGCATACTCGTTTCATCCATCGGCAACGCAAACTTCGGCATATCTCCAAAACCGACATCTACAACATACGGTACACCTTCAATTACGACTTGAAGTGACATATGCGAACCTTCACGCGCCCACCCTTTTGGACTTAACACAGTTGCAGATAATGCCTTCACTTCAAAACCTTTATATTCCAGATAATGTTTAAAGAAATAATTCATTTCATAACAAAAGCCTCCACGTTGTTCATCAACAACTTTATGCATCATCGCTTCATCTGTTAACGCAAGCGGCCAGCCATTTTGTACATTGATATTCTCAAAGGGTACATGCAGCGCATATTGTCTGATATAGGCATTTAATGTTTCTAAACTTGTATCATGGTATTGGTCAGTATCTATTTCTAAATATTGTTCTAGTCTTGCAAAATCCACCATACTTTATCTTCCCTTTCTATATATTTTGTTTTATTTGTTTAATATGTTTAATAGGCGTAGAATTAAATTGAAATGAATACGATTAAAGAGAAAGGAGTCGTTTTAGATGCATTACTTTAATTTTGATGCGTTACTTACACCGCATGAACATCAACAAAGACAATCTTTAATTCGAGAGATTGTTAAACAACCGACTACTCCCCCTGCATTTACAGACGCTTATCAAACATTACATGATAAACATGTGATTGTTGTACAAGACCACCTTATCACTTGTCTCTATCCTTTTTCGACACATCCAACTTCATTTAAAGTTCAGCTTTCAGATCATACCACTGTCTATGCGATGTGTGCGATTGATGCATTAGGCATTCATTATGCCTTGAATGAACCGATTCATATAGAAGCACAATGCGCAGAAACGAAAGAACCGATTCAAATCTCACTTAAAAACGGTCAACTTAACACTGAGAATCCAGCTATCTATGTATTATTTAAAAACTTATGTTCAGAAACACAGTGTGCAGACAGTTGTTGCCCTGAAATTCAATTTTTCATCAATAAAAACGCATTAGATCAATACTATCACACACATATCAATCAAAATATTGCGGTCGAAAATCATACAACTTATCACGCTTTACCACTTACTGAAGCCGATACGGTTGCTAAAGAGATTTTCGAAATTCGCGAAATCAATGAATAGCAAATTGCTTAAATAATAAAGGTGCCTCTCCGACTTGGAAGGCACCTTTATCTATACATCTTTATATGAAATTATTTTTGTAATTGGTCTAAAGCTTGTTTTAAATCAGCGACTAAGTCTTCTGTATCTTCAATACCAACAGATAAACGGATTAAACCGTCTTCAATACCTTCTTTTTCACGTACTTCTTTTGGAATAGAAGCGTGTGTCATTAGAGCGGGTACTGAAATTAAACTTTCCACTGCACCTAAGCTTTCAGCTAATGTGAAGTATTCTGTTTCACGAATCACTGCCTTTGCGGCATCAATATCAGAAACTACAAATGACACAACACCTGTATGACCTGATGCTTGGTTTTCATGTACATCGTGATTTGGATGACTTTCTAAGCTTGGATGATATACTTTTTGAACATTAGGGTGTTCCGCAAGCATTTTCGCAACTGCCACTGCACTACGGCTGACTTGTTCCATACGTAAACCTAATGTTTTAATACCACGAATTAATAAATAACTGTCTTGTGGTCCAAGCACACCGCCTGTTGAGTTTTGAATGAAGCCAAGACGTTCAGCTAAATCTTCATCGCTTGTTGCGAGTAAACCACCGATAACATCACTGTGGCCACCGATATATTTAGAAGCAGAATGTAAGACAATGTCTACACCTAGTTTTAATGGATTTTGGAAATAAGGAGACATGAATGTATTATCCACTACAGAAATCAAATCATGCTTTTTCGCAATTTCTGCTGAAGCTTTAATATCCGTCACACGTAATAATGGGTTAGATGGTGTTTCAACCATTAACATTTTTGTTTCTGGTTTAATCGCTGCTTCAATTTTTTCAACTTCTGTTGTATCTACAAAGTCCGCATCAATACCGAAGCGATTGAACACTTTTGTCAACACTCGGAATGTACCGCCGTAGACATCAGAATTCACAACGATGTGATCACCTTTATCTAATAACATGATAACTGCAGACATCGCGGCTACACCTGAGCCGAATGCGAAACCAAAATGTCCATATTCTATATCTGCAATCGCACTTTCTAGGGCAGCACGTGTTGGATTACCGCTACGTGAATATTCATAACCCTCACGCAAATCCCCGATATCATCTTGTAAATAAGTGCTTGTTTGATAAATCGGTGTCGTTACCGCACCTGTATAATCATCTGTTGTATGGCCGCCATGTACCATTTGTGTTTTCTTATTCATAAATCTTTAACTCCTTTACGCCTTATTTTTTCCCGAATAATTAAAAATCGATTTAGACATATAACGATCACTGCCGTCTGGGAAGACTGTGACAATCGTTCCTTTGTCTATACGTGCTTTAATTTCTAATGCACCTTGTAATGCGGCACCTGAGGAACTGCCGACTAACAGTCCTTCTTGTAGCGCAAGTTGTTTTACATTATGAAAGGCATCTTCATCTGTAATAGTTAAAATGTCTGTTACTAAACCTTTATCTAAGAAGCCTGGCCATTTTTCAGAACCGATACCTTCTGTGTCATGCAGGCGTTTTTTACCACCGTTTAACACTGACCCGACAGGTTCAACAATGACATTTTTAACACCGTGTTGTGCTAATACTTCGGCAGTTCCTGTAAATGTTCCGCCTGAACCGACACCTGCCACAAAGTAATCTACTTCCGGCAATTCTTTTAAGATTTCTTGTGCCATCGTATCTCGATACGCACCTGGATTATCTTCTGACTCAAACTGATTCGTATAATACGCACCATGTTCAGCCGCATAATCACGTGCCGCTTGTTGCGCACCTAACATACCGCCATTTTGCGGTGTACGAATCACTTTTGCGCCTAATGCTTCCATAATTGAAATCTTTTCTGCCGCAAAACCGATCGGCGCATAAATCACACATTGTAAACCATAGTGGTTTGCCGCAATTGCTAAGCCAATACCCGTATTGCCTGCTGAGGCTTCCACTATTGTGTCACCGCGCTTAATTTGTCCACGTTCCATTGCTTGTTCAATTAAGTATTTGCCTAAGCGGTCTTTTACACTGCCGCCAGGGTTGAATTGTTCTAGTTTTGCATAAATTGATACTTTATCATCACTGAACGACTCTAATTTAACCAAAGGTGTATTGCCGATTAAATCAAATCCAATCATAGATGTCCTCCCCGTGAAATGCATGATGACAGGCCCGACTCCTGTTTCCCATCATTCATTCCCATTATTCCTATCGTACTGGTATGAATTATAGCGCAATGCAGTTGTAAATGCAATTTTCTCTTAAAGTGTAACTTAAAAATATTGATGTAACTTCATTGTGTCTATTCACAAATAATCAAAATAAAATTAAAAGTTAGGAGAGGATGCAACGTGCTTCACACGCACAATACTTTTAAAAACTTCATACAAACTATTTTTCTAGCAATTAAATGGATTATCATATCAATACTACTCATGAGTGCTTTTATGTATAGCTTATTATTTGCAACTGATCACTTTGAAAATCCGATAACACTATGTGTACTTTATATTATTATTCCGATACTCGTTTTATTCGTTTATCAGTATTATTTGAAAATATGTCATATACCTTCTTTATTCAACCCCAAATACGTTCAATCAACAAAATTAGGTTGATCTATCAAATTTTCCTTGATTACTGTTTCCTATTTTTCCACAAGTATTCTAAGTAGACTTGTTTACACAGGCGAGTCAGAGAATCAAAAGATTTTAAAAGAGAAAGCTGTTGATTTTCCTTCTTCATTTCTTGGTACTAGTTTTAATGCACCTATCATAGAAGAAGTAATATTTAGAGGTATGCTTTTTATCATTATTTTAACCACCACTTCTTTTCTGTTTAACGAAACTAACCGCAAATCCATGTTTTTGAGAATGGCAATTTATGTAACACTTTCTACAATCATTTTCGGCTTTCTTCATGTGGTAGTCTCAGGCGATTACCAGCATGTTTTCCCTTATTTAGTTCCAGGATTCATTTACAGTATCGTTTTTGCATTAACTAGAGATATCAAAATCACTATCTTACTGCACACACTTAATAATTCTAGCGTTCACCTCTATGAATATGGCTATGAACAGATTAATGTTGTTATTAATATCTTGTTAGTTTTAACTGCACTTATAGGGTTACTTGTCTATCTTAAATCTGATGACTTTAAACAGTTGCGTCATAAGTGGGAGCATCACCAATATATAAAGCTAAAGCGTAAATTCAATAAGGTGGAGACTCCATAAAACTTACTGGATACATTCTCAAATTAAGTTAGATATTGAGGTTAAATAGTAAAAAATTCCCGTTGCATGCATGATGCAACGGGAATTTTCTTTTGTGATTCATTTTATTTTAATTAAAGAATTGGATGACGAAAACTAAGAGTATTACCACAGGCAAGACATATTTAACTAAGTAATACCAAGGCATAAAGATTTTCAAACGATCATTACCAAATACTGATTTCAGATCTTCTTTTTTCAATAATTGACCGACAAATAAAGTCGTCGCAAGTGCGCCTAAAGGCATTAAAATATTAGAAACTAAAAAGTCCATATTGTCGAAAATCGTACCCGCTAAAAAGTGTACATGACTTAATGTACTAAATGATAAAGTTGCTGGGATACTGATAATAAAGACTAATATACTGCCGATTAACGCTACTTTACCACGTTTACGGTTGTCATTCTTAGTAAAGTTAGACACATTCAATTCCAGTAATGAAATGGATGATGTTAACGCTGCGAATAAGAATAAAATCAAGAAGATGAAATAAAATCCTGGACCAAAGCTCATTTTCTCAAATACATGCGGCAGTACTTTAAAGAGTAAGCCAGGACCTTCTTCTGGTTTATAACCGAACGCATTGATTGCAGGGAAGATCGCTAAACCTGCAAGTAAAGCCACAATAATATTCATAATTACAATGGATAACGCAGAAGTTTTAATCGTCATTTCTTTAGGGGCATAACTTGCGTACGTAATCATCCCTGTCGTTCCTAATGAGAGGGCGAAGAATGATTGGCCAAGCGCAAAGAGAATACCTTCCATAGATAGCTCTTCCATACGTGGTTCTAATAAGAAACGTACACCTTCAGAAGCACCTTCTAATGAGAGTGAACGTACCACAATTAATATTAAAAAGATGAACAGCAAAGGCATCATAACTTTAGATGCTTTCTCAAGCCCATGCTCAACACCTAACATAACAATTACCATCGTCACTAAGATAAAAGAACCTTGTCCTAACATGGTATAAAGCGGACTTGAGATGACTTGTTCAAATTGAATACTGCCAAGTGTCCCGTCTCTTAGTCCTATTATCTGCATCGCAACTTGTGCGATATAAATCATAATCCAACCACCAACAACGCTATAGAAACCAAATAAGACAAAAACAGCGAGGTTACCGCTCCAGCCAATAACATTTGTCCATTTCTTATTTGATAATTTACCGAAAATAGCGGTTGTATAAGTTCTTCCAAGCTTACCGATTGTAAATTCCATAATGAGTAACGGCAAGCCTATAAAAATTGTAAATATTAAAAACATAAGTAGAAACGCACCGCCGCCATAGATACCAGCCATATATGGGAATTTCCACATGGCCCCTAATCCGATGGCCGAACCTGCGCTTGCTAAAATAAAACCGGTTGAGGTTTTCCACTGTGATTGTTTCGACACGCTGCTCATCCTTTTCTGTTATTTTCAGGCTAAAAACTAATTTACTTTAAAGCGTTAAAGCGTTCATGTAAGTAAGTATACTATAACACAAATATAGCAATCCCTCAACTAGCAATTAAACAGAATATCTTGTTATAACCTTGTCATCATAGGCTTTCTCATATATTTTAGATTTTTTCTACCCCGTATCTCTTAAAGCTGCTTAACATTGCTTATGCATTCATTTTCAACTCAAAATGGCATAAAAAAAGATTACCCTTTTGGATAATCTCATCTTGCTTTAAAGTTACGATCAATATGCACTTATTCTAATTCCAGCAAAGCGTTTAATGTTGCTTCAACATCTTTTTCCATAGCATATCTGCGATAACTTAATTCATCAAAGTAATTAACGAAAGTTGTTCTAATAAAGCCGCTTTCCATAATACCTAACATTAAATCTTTAAGCTCTCTGATAGGCATTGAAATGTCATTCACCTCGTAATAAAGCTCTAAAATACGATTCAATTTACTATGCAGTGCAGCAATACCTTGATACAGTTGTTCTTTAAACTCATCTGGTGCTTGGTTAAATTGTATATACATACGTAAATAACTGATGTTAGGTTTAAAAACCATATCTATGATAAATTGACGTAAGTTTTCTAAAGTACGTTGCGATATATTTTCTTGTAAGTCTAAGATTCTATTAAAATATTGGATAATTCTATTTGAACATGCTTCATAAATATTAGCTTTACTTGGGAAATAATAGTATAAGCTCGCTTTTTTTATAGATACACTGTTGGCTATTTCTTCTAAAGTACAACCATAGTATCCTTTTTTCGCAAATAGCTCAATCGCGTTGTTGACTATTTCGTTTTTCATAACGAAATCCCTCCAATTCATCTTTCTCTTTCTCTTCTTCTTGGGTGGAAATATCTATTTTTCAGGGTAATTAGTTTTTGTTTGTTGATTTACAATCGAATACTCTATATTTAACTATCACAGTCAACACACGGTTCGAGTGTTCGTAGAAAATTTAATAGTAAAAGTACTCTTATGGCCATCTTATCATATACGAACACTCTGAAAAAAACATTATCTTGTATGATTTTACGCTATTTTCGTTGTTAAGTAAAACGGTTTCACAAAAATTCATTTTAATCTTACATAAAATTAATGATTTTTTCTATGATTTTTTGTTTCTCTGTGCTTCTTGTCATTAAATGACCTGAATCCTCAAAACATCCAGTTTCAATATCCGATGCATGAACCAACTTTTTAGCGATGCTATCTACACTTTCCTTATACGAAACATCATCTTTTCCACCGTATAATAACAGTGTCGGTGCTTTGATTCTGCCAAGCTCATTCATGGTTTGATTCACAAACGCTTCAAAATGGGCGGCACCCTCTTGATAAGCAGGCACATATGCCATTTCTTCTGCTTGTTCCTCTTCAGTACAACCAATATAGTATTGTAGTCGTGTACCATAATGGTTCAATCTGCTTAACACACCTTCTGCAGATTTATGATAAGGCACTGACATCCCAATCACACGATCTACGTCAAATTGTTCAGCTATTTTTAATGCAAAAATACCACCTAACGACACGCCAAGAACAGTGATTTTACGGTATCCCTTTGCATGTAGAAAACCATAAGCCGCTTCTGCATCTTCCCACCAATCTCTAATATCATATTGTACGAACTCAGAAACAGGCAGACCATGCCCCCTATAACAAGGCGCATAACAGGTATAACCCTCTTTATGTAATGCTTCTGCTACTTCTTTGACATCTTGTACAGTCCCAGTAAAAGAATGCAACAACAACACCGCTTCATCTCCCCCTTCCAAAAAGAGATGGTTCGGTGCTTTCACCTTCAACATACTTACTCACCTCCAACACATTCGTATTAATTCTATTATAGGTTCTCTTTCCTCCTTATTTCCACCTTCAATTAAACGCCATTAAATATTGTAAAACTCTTAACAAAAAAGACTAAGAACGTTTAAAATTTGTTCTTAGTCTTACACCGTTATGTTATTTATTTAAGATGTGCCATCGCGCTTTCTTCTTGTTGAATGCGTACATATAGTGAAACTGCATACGGAATAAGCAGTACACTTACTGGATAAGCTTGTGTTAATAAAATCACACCGATTAATTCAGGAATAATATTTAAGAAGTAATTGGGATGTTTAACGAATTTAAAGAGTCCTGATTTTACAATATGATGTTCTTTAAGTATGTAGACCTTCAACGTCCAAATTGGACCTAGTGTACGAATGACCCAAAACAACATCACATAACTGACGATCAGTAATAAGAGGCCAATTTGTGATACTACATTAAATGCGGGTTGAGCGATTGTCGCATAAACAAAGCTGGTCACATAGATTAAAATATGTAATAACGCAAGATATTTTGAGTTCTTTGCGCCATATTGCACTGCACCTTGCGCAATCAATTCACGCTCATGACGAATAGAGATGGATAAAGAGTATAAGCGAATAATAAAGAATAAACCTAGAATCATTAAAACCATAAAAAGCGTAACCTACCTTTTCTCAAAGAATTAAAAAATCCGAATTTTGAACGATAGCCAAAATCCGGATATCCAACGAATAAGGATAATTGGTTTCATATAGCGGTCAACTAATGAAAATCCATAGAAAATAATTACTTAATTTCCTATTTTCAGTGTAGCGTTTTGTATCTGCATACACCATAAACCAAAGTTTAATAATTTCTTAATTCGAGTTAACAAAATAGATTACAAACGAATGAGACACTGAATTATATACCTATCTTATTCATCTTTTTGTTATGCGTTGTTCACCATTTAGTTTTTGTATATACTACAAATTAACTAACATACATACAATCCCTCTTTATGTACACGCTTAGCCCAATCACAAAATCAAAGAGACATTGTATAGAGAAAGTGGGTAGTCATTTATGTTACAAGCGATACTTCATGGTGTTTTGTTAGCGTTAGGTCTGATTTTGCCTTTAGGCGCACAAAATGTCTTTGTGTTTAACCAAGGTGCGAATCAGAAAAAATTGACGCATGCTTTACCTGTCATCCTCACTGCAGGATTTTGTGACACATTTTTAATTGTAGTCGCAATACTCGGTGTGTCTTTGATTTTAATGTCTATGCCGACGTTACAATTAGTGATCTATATCGTTGGTTTTGTATTCTTAATCTATATGGCTTGGTCACTTTGGAAAGAAAAGCCTTCTAATATTGATGAAATTGAACCGATGAGTCCTAAGAAACAAATTCTATTTGCGCTCTCTGTTTCCTTACTTAACCCACACGCTATTATGGATACAGTCGGTGTCATTGGGACAAGTGCCTCAATCTATGAAGGGGATGACAAATTGGCCTTTTCTATCGCCACCATCTCCATTTCTTGGATTTGGTTTATCTTCTTGGCAGTTTTAGGACGTATAGTCGGCACTGTCGATAAGTCTGGCAAATTCATTTTAATTCTTAACAAAGTATCCAGCGTTATCGTTTTTTTGGTCGCGTTGATTATATTAAAGAATATTCTCGCTTTAATACTCTGAATTTAAAAAGATCTATCCGTATTAATTTAGCTTCTGTGTCTGCAGAAGCTTTTTATTATACTTTCACATATTAAAAAGCACTCAGCACTTTTTGAATTTTAGTCAAAAAGCATGAGTGCTTGATTACGGGGTTTGATTGAATTGGTCTGGAGGTCCTTCAATCACGTGTCTATTAAGCTATTATTTAAGTTTATTGTTCGTTCACAACTTTCACTGCTTCATTAAGTGACTCTTCAGTAATGCCGTGTGATTGTGTCCAATGTGTTGTAACATTCGCACCTGAACGTTGGAATAAATCAATTAAACGTTCACTTTCAGATACAGGTACGATAGGGTCATGCGTACCCATTGAAAAATAGATGTCTGTGCCACTTAAATCTTTCACATGGTCAATATGTGTTGGATAAAGTCCTGCGAATAATAATGCTTTCGCAAATTTAGTTTCCTCACGTAATAGTAAGTTAATCGCAATGTTCGTACCGTTTGAGAAACCAACTAAGATTGCATTTTCTAAATCAAAGTCATATTCTTTTGCGGCTGCTTGTAAGAACTCATATAATTCTGTGCCGCGTTCTTCTAAGTCTTTCCAATCATATTGACCTTCACCATGACGTTTGAAGAAACGTGTCATACCATTTTCATCCACATTTCCTTTCACACCTAACATGTTATAGTTTGGGTTCAAACGTAATGCGAGCGGGAATAAATCAGATTCGTCTCCACCTGTTCCGTGTAATAAGATGAATGTAGGTTGATCTGAACTTTGACCTTTTCTAAAAATGTGCTTCATTGTATCTAAAGCCATGATACCTGCCTCCTTAGTGATAAATTATTGATTTGTACGGCCTGGTTGGTTGTGGCGCGTTGTTTCAATATGACGTACTTGTGCTTCGATTTGTTCTCTTTTTGGTTCCAAGAATGGTGGTAATGATAAGATTTCACCTACTGTTTCGTATGGTTCATCTCCCATGAAACCTGGACCATCTGTCGCAATTTCAATTAAGATACCTGGATAGAATTTAGAATAAAGTGATTTGAAGAAGTAACGTTCTACAAATCCAGAGTTGCCGATTTGATATTTATTCAAACGGTCAATCCAGACATCTAATTCATCTTTATCAGCCACACGGAACGCAGTGTGATGGATTGTACCATAACCTTGCATACCTGGGTTGCCGCCAAGTTTACGTACGATAACTTGTCCGCCGTTACCGCCTTTTCCTGTTTCGAATAAATGATAGTCGCCTTCAGATTCAACTTCTTTATAGCCGTATACTTCTTCGAAAATTTGTTTGAATGGATCGAAACGGCTCACGTTTAATTCGATAGGTCCTAAACCGACAATCGCATATTCTTCTGGTACTGGCGCATTTTTCCAAGCAACACCTGGTTCTACACTGTCTGCTGAATCTGATTCATCAGAAATTAATGTGTAAAGTTGGCCATCAAAATCTTCAAAACGTAAGATTTTTTTACCGAATAGTTCTGTTGGCGCTTCATGGTTCACGTCAAACTCACTTAAACGGTCATTCCAAAATTCAATCGCCGCATCTGATGGTACACGTAATGTAATACGTGCAATTTCATCTGTTCCATGTGTACCTTTAGGAATTCCAGGGAAATCGAAGAATGTGACATCTGTTCCTGCATTCCCTTCATCATCCGCAAAGAATAAATGATACGTTTGGATATCATCTTGGTTTACTGTTTTTTTCACTAATCTTAGACCTAATACGTCTGTAAAGAAATCATATATTTTAATCGCATCACTTGTAATCGCAGTGACATGGTGCATACCTTTTAAGTTGTTGTTGTTCATTTATTTCATCTCCTTATCTTTGAATAACTTCCCTTTTCTACTCTTTTCTATCTTATAATGAGGACGTTGTTCTTCTGATATACTTATTATACTTCATATAATAATACTACTTTAGGAATAATGCAAGTATTTATGCTCATACATAAAAAAAGACCCCAAACTTGATATTTTGGAGCCCATTCACTATTGGTTAATCGCAGATTTTTGAACAAACTGCAATTCATAGATTGGATTTTCATCTAATTGATTGAAACTATCGATTTTACCGAATAACTCTATATGCTGTGTTTTACGGCTTAAGTTGTGTTTGAAGTTTATATCTACTTTTAAAGCTGCTTCATAGCCATTCTGTTGAATCGTTTCTTCTAATTCATGAAAGACACCTTCATTAATAGGCACAAGATAATACTCTTTACTTGGTAAAATACTGACATATTTCCTTTGAAGTACTTCTTCTTTACCCATGTGTGTGATTGTGACTATCACTTCTTTTGCGGCACCGCCGCCTAAGTTATATAGCTTTAAAAAGCGATTACTATCTTGGTTTGCTGCGCTGATATTAAATAACTTCAATCGATCATTTTTACTTGTCTGCAGTAAAATTTGATTAAAACCAATGGCTGGCGTAAATGAAATACGCAGTTGATAGAGTTGAATCGATACAGACACTAAATAGAACAAAGCCATAATAAATGTCCCGATAGATCCAATGGCTGATAACAGATTAATCATATATTTCTCCTTTCTTTCATTTTCGCAAAAGACATTCTAACGTATACACAAACGAGAAAAAAGTAATTAAACTTATATACGAAAATAAATTTAAAAATATTAATTTTATCAATATAAAGAAGCACCTAGACAGAACTTCTCTGCTTAGGTGCTCATAGTGATAACTTTAATTAATTTCTACTGTACCTGTATCTGATTCTAATTCAATTGTGTGCGAAGCATTGCCATAACGTTTTGCTTTTAAAGCAGGTTGATGAATATCCATATCTACATCTTCTTTATGAATAACCTTAGTATTTTTAGGTGGTTCTGCATAATCTACCTCAATATCACCTGTGTCTGATTGCACTTGGAGATTCACATCGCCTTTGATACCTTTGACTTCAGTATCGCCAGTATCATTTCCAATCCTCATATTTTTGAAAAGTGTTTGCGTGATTTCAATATCACCTGTATCACTTGTTAAATCTACTTTATTAAGATCAGCTGCTTTTAACACTAACTCTCCTGTATCCAATTGCGCTTCTAAATGATTCGCTTTTAAACCTTCAATTGTCATGTCTCCTGTATCATTATAAATTGTCACATCTGACAATTGACGTTCAGGTACTGTAATTGTGATGGTGCTGTTTGTGATATTTCCAAATGTAAAATTAATCGTAGGGTTTGGAAGTTTTGATTCAACCGCTAATGTATCACCTTTGATAGTACTGTTAATTTTTGTTTTTCCTTTAATACCACCTTCCCCCTTAACATGGAAGTGGTCACCTTTTTTAATGATGACGTTTGATGTATCCGTATTGATTTTCAAGTTTTTTATTTTCGCATCTTCATGCTTATAGTCTTTTGTGTAATGAATTGGATTATCAGCTTTTTTAAGTTGCTTTTTTCCTTCTACATAGCCCGCAATTCCGAAACCGACTGTAATCACTAAGCCTATACTAAAGATAATCAACAATGCTTTTTTCATGATTGCGCACTTCCTTTCACAACTTTAATATTCCAACGTAAATATTTCATAAAGAGAACGAAGCTCCATTTATAAGCAAGGTACGTTACTGTAAATAACATCAATCCGATTCCAAAGCATGTAAATGAAACATAGATATCTAGAGGAATAATTTCTCCAAATCCATCTATCATGCCTTTGACCAGTAAGAATATAGGTGCAGCTAGAAAAGTAAGCGTCGCCACACCTAAAGATAAAAGCACACCGAACCATGTCGCAATTACAATGGTAATAACGAAGAAGTTTAAAATACTTAATCCCATAACCGCTAACACAGCATTCGTGACATTGCCGGCATTGCGAGAAGATTCTGCTTTATCTACCGCCGCATTCGCACTCATTTCACGCCCGATGTCTTTCGGATTACCTAATTCCCGGGAAATTTCTTCTTCAGTTTTTCCTGCTTCTTTACCACTGATGAAGTGTGTTTCATACTCGTTTAAAATATCTTGGCGTTCTTCCGGTGAAACGCGCGTTAAATAACGATTTAATAACTGTAAATATTCTTGTTTACTCATCTCTCTCACTCTCCTCAATAAATAAATCTACAGCTTCTGTAAAGGCCTTCCATTCTTCAAGTAGTGCTTCTAAACGTTCATGACCCTCTTCGGTAATTCGGTAATACTTGCGTGCTGGTCCTTCTGTCGACGGTTTAAAATAAGTTGTTAAATAACCTTCCTTAACTAAACGGCGCATTAAAGGATAGACGGTACCTTCTGCGATTGTGATACGCGGTGTTATCTTTTGTACAAGTGAATAGCCATACTGATCTTCACCTTGAATAATAAGCAAGACTAAAAATTCAAGTGCGCCTTTCTTAAATTGTATATTCATAGCAAACCTCCAACACATTATTCAGTACTGTTTAATATTTAATAGTAGTTCACTTATAATATACCCCTTACTATTAAATAATACAAGGTAGTGATTAAAAATCTTTGTCAGCTTGGTGACTTTTGTGAAGTTAACTTAAAGAAATGAATAAAAAAAGATGAATTCCACCTTCTCTAGTGAAATTCATCTTCTATCATTCATTAATGTATTGATGATTTAACCTTTTACTTTTTCAGGCCATACTTCTTCCGCAATACTTTTGACTAAACGAATTTTAGCCCATTGTTGTGCTTCAGTTAAGTTATTACCTTCTTCTGTTGATGCGAAGCCGCATTGTGTACTTAAAGCTAAACGGTCTAACGGGATATATTGTGACGCTTCTTTAATACGTTTTATGACTTCATCTATATCTTCTAATTCACCATCTTTAGAAGTAATGAGACCTAATACGACTTGTTTATCATCTGATACGTATTGAAGCGGTTCAAATCCACCTGAACGATCACTATCGTATTCTAAAAGATAAGCATCTACATTTTCTTGGTCGAACAACGGTGTTGCGACACTGTCATATGCGCCTGATGCGAACCATGTGGAACGGTAATTACCACGACAAATATGAGTTTGAACACGCAAGTCTTTAGGTAAACGTTCAATTGCGCGGTTATTCACGTCTTTGAATAATTGTTTTAAGCGTTCTTTTTCTTGTTGGTCACCGTTTTTACCGTTAATTTCAGTTTGGTCTCCGACTAAACGCCCCCATGTTGTATCGTCAAATTGAATCGTTTTGAGACCCGCTTCATATAAATCTTCAATCACTGTTTGATATGCATCCGCAATGGCATCAATTAATGCGTCATCTGTTTCGTAATATTTGCGTGTTGCTTCAATATTTTCTTTTCGTGTCAGCTCTGAGAAGAGTCTGGCAGGTGCTGGTACAGTTTGACGTGCCTCGATACCTTCTGGTGTATGAGCTAATAAGAATTTGAAGTCTGCCACAAACGGATGATTGTCTCCTGAAATCGGGCCTGATAAACGTGCTGTTTCAATACGAGATTGAACCGCATCGAACTCAAATCCGCCTTCATCTTTGACTGTTTCTACACCATTCAATCCCCAGAAGAAATCTAAATGCCACCAACTTCTACGAAATTCTCCATCTGTAATAGATTTCAAACCATTCTCTACTTGCTTCTCAATCAATGTTTTAATCTCACGGTCTTCTACTTCTCTTAAGGCAGCTTGATCGATTTCTCCTTTTTCGAACGCTGCACGTGCTTCTTTTAATGCCTCTGGTCTTAAGAAACTTCCTACAATATCATAACGTAATAATTCACTCATCTTAACTTCCCCCTATGTTTATGTTCTTATTTCAAATAATAAAAAAGCCCCCATAAAGCCTATACTAAAGCTTTACAGGGGCGTAGAATTCGATTCTGCGCGGTACCACCCAGTTTCAAGAAGTCCATACTTCTCCTCAACAGTACTATCATACTCGAGCAGTGGTAACGTTTGCTAACACGTGCCAACTTAACGATTCAGCTGACAGATTCAGAGTCCATTTTCGATATTGTCGAATTACTTTTTCACACCAACCAAAAGCTCTCTGTTAATTCTTCAATATGTACTTTACTCATCATAATCAATTAATATTATTTGAATTAATCCTAGTCTATAGTTAAAAGAATATTCTGTCAATAAGAAAATTCACACTAAAAATTAAATCGACGTGAAATCTAATTTTTCTCTCCAGTTTAATTCATTCATAATTGTAATTCCGTGCCGTATTAATAACGCTGCACAGACACCCTCGCCGGATTTCAAGTCTCCACTGAATGTCCCATCATAAATCTCACAGGTTCCACAAGAAGGACTTTTCGACTTTAGAATCATTGCCGTACATTGATGTGCTTGCAGTAATTCCAATGTCTTTAATGCACCTTCTTTAAATGCCTCCGTAACATCTTCACCTGTCGTCGCAATGACTTTAGCACGACCTGACCACACATCAAAGCCATCCCCGCCAACAATTTCAGCTGCTGGTCTCGGTGTAGTCAAACCGCCTAATACTTCAGGACATAGCGCTATCGCTTTATCCTCTTGAACAAGTTGGCGTAATGTATCATTCAATTTATGACTGCCGTCGTAACGTACATTCTCTCCAATTAAACACGCACTGATTGCGATCATGAACTTCTCTTCTTTCTTACTTTTCTTCTAGCCAATCTTTAATCACTTCCAATGGAACCATTTGTCTGATTGTTGCCTCAATATCATGAATTTGGGCTTTTCTTCCCATACTGCTAGCCATATTCATTGGTTCATAATTCTCCCATTGTTCCAGCTCTTGCATTTTCTCTCTGATTTGTTGTTTAGCGAATGTTGTCATTTTATTTACCACCTTTTTCTCATTTTGGATAAATAAAATAGCCCTCCTTGCAAGAAGAAGCGCTTCACGTACGTCTTCTTATCTTTCAAGTTACCTTGTTGGATTTAGCACGTCACCTTGCGGTTGTTGCTGGAGCTTCACAGGGCCAAGTCCCTCCACTCACTCTTAATAAGAACTATTTTATTTATTACTATCATACCGTATTAACTTATTTTTTCAACTTATTTGATAAACTTTATTGATTTAAATCAACATAACAAAACACTGAAATATCGTTTATTCCAGTGTTTTGATTTCTTATAAGTCAGTCATATCCTCACTTTTAATATCGTCTTCAGATGACTTCTTATCAGATGATTTATTATCAGATGATTTCTTGTCTTTAATATTAATTTTGATTGAACCGATGTTTGGATCCTCGTAGTTCTCTTGATCTTTCGCTTTTAATAACACAGGTGACTCTAAATCATTTAACTTGTACGTTTCAATAGATGAAATTGTACTTCCTTTTTTAATATTATCTTCACCTTTATCTCTTTCACTATCATAAGTTTCTCCTCTTACATGACCGTAATCTAAGCGCTTTTCTGAATCTTTACTATCTTGATACGCTTCAAACACTTTCAAATAAGACCTAGTTGGTTTAACTTCATTGTCATCTTTACTGTTATTCGTCACTTCATATTTTACAACTAAAACATCATCATCTTGATATTCTGTTGTCCCCTTAGGCACAATTTCTGTACCCACAATTTTCACCTTTACCCCTTTGATTTCAACTGCGTTATCTTTAATTTTAGCTTTTTCTTTTGTTTTTGCTTGTTTCGCATCTAAACTAGATGTTTCCTCTTTCTCCGACTCCTCTTTTTTGTCACCACAAGCCGCTAAAATTAATACTGATGCACTTAATAAACATAATAGCCTCTTCATGATATCCCCCCATTTGTTTAATGTGTTGCATTATTACAAATCATTATACACAAATTTCATAAAATAGTTAACTTTATACAGAAGAATATTTTAGTTCTATTCTTTATACATTCTTTAACATTTACTATACTTTTTCGATGATAAATTTCATTGATAATACACTTCAGCAAAATAGTTGGTATTGTATCTCTTACTTAAATTGATAATTTGAATTCATTTTTAGAATGTGCGAATAAAATAATTCTAATCCTGTTTCAATTTCAGGAACGTTTCTCCTGCTTTAGTCACTTCATACGAATGTCATCATAGTCTAAAGATAGTACGTCCAAGCTATCGATTTCATTTATATGATACACTGCAGTTATATGCATTAAAGGGGGAAAATTAAATATGGGGTACATTTATACTTATGAGGATAAGGTGCATCCTTCTTGGATTGATCATAATCAACATTTACATGATGCACAGTATTTTTCAATTTTCAGTGATGCGGTCGTCGGTTTCTTTGCGAAAATGGGGTTCTCGATTGATTACCGACAAAAACATGACACAACAATTTTTAATTTAGAAGCACATATCACTTACTTAAAAGAAATGTTGCTAGATGAAACGTTTACGGTAGAAGTTTATGTTTATGACTATGACCACAAACGTGTACATTTCTTTTTAAAGATGTTTAATCAAGATCAAGTCCCGACTGCAACGTATGAGGTTATCATGATGGCTATTGATAACCAACAACGTCGCAGCAGTGCTTTTCCAGATTTTGTTTTTGATAACATCAAAACATATTATGAGGAACAAGGGGAATTTGAAACACCGAAACAACTCGGTCATGCGATTGGTATTCCTAGAAAATAAAAAGAAGGCAAGTGTCCTGTTTAGGTGCACTTGCCTTTCTTTATGTCTTGTATTAATTGAAGACCATACCGCCATCAATAATTAAAGCTTGGCCAGTCATATAATCACTATCTGGTCCTGCAAGATAAGATACACATGCTGCAACATCTGAAGGTTCTGATAAACGTTTTAATGCGATATTTTTAGAGAATTGTTCCATACCCCATTCATATGGTTTACCTGCTTCATCAGCTGTTTTTTGTGCGATATCTTCCATCATCGGTGTTTTAACGATACCTGGGCAATACGCATTCACAGTAATACCTTTATCAGCTAAGTCACGCGCTGCAGTTTGTGTAATTCCGCGGATTGCGAATTTAGTTGCGCCATATAATGCAAGCCCTGGCTTTCCGACTTGTCCTGCTTGAGAAGAAGCGTTAATAATTTTACCACCGTGACCAAATGATTCAAAAGCTTCAACCGCTGCTTGAATGCCCCAGAAAATTGCGCCGACGTTTACATCGAAAACTTTGCGATATTGATCATAAGTAATTGTATCAAGTGGTGTTTGTGGTCCTAATCCAGCGTTATTAACAATCACATTAAAATCTCCGAAGTGATCTTTCACTGTATTGACTGCTTGGAAGACTTGATCACGATCTGATACATCTACTTTAACCGCAAGCGCTTCATAACCTTCATCACGTAAGCTTTGTGCAACCGCTTCTGCAGTTGTTTCATTAAAATCTGCCACACCTACTTTAAACCCGTCTTTTGCGAGTCTGCGACAAATTGCTTCTCCGATACCTTGTCCGCCGCCTGTCACCATTGCTACTTTGCCTTTTACTTCTGCCATGTTGTTCGACTCTCCTTGTTGTTTCATATATTATTGTACACTTCTATTTTAATTCAATTTCAGAATAATCGCAAAACTTAACCGTGATATTATCCACCAAAAAAGCACACACAATTTAAGGTTTGTGTGTGCTCGGGATATTAAATAATTTGTTTGTCTTCTAAATAGTTTAGAATCTGTTGAACCGCTTCTTCCACAGAAGTTGTCTCTGTATCCACGACAATTTCCGCATGTTCTGGCGCTTCATATGGCGCATCAATACCAGTAAAGTTCTTAATTTCTCCTGCACGTGCTTTTTTATACAACTGTTTCGGGTCACGCTGCTCACACGTTTCAACACTGGCTTTCGCATATACCTCGATAAATTCGCCATCTTCTAAAATTTCACGGACACGATCACGATCTTCACGATAAGGTGAGATGAACGCCGTTAATGTAATCAGTCCTGCATCTGCTAATAATTTACTGACTTCACCGATACGACGGATATTTTCTTTACGGTCTTCTGGACTGAAACCAAGATTATTATTTAAACCATGACGAATATTATCCCCATCTAAACGATACGCATGAATACGACGTTCGAATAATGCTTTTTCTAAAGCAACACTGATGGTAGACTTACCTGAACCGGATAAACCAGTGAACCATAGGACTACACTCTTATGGCCATTTTGAGCTTGACGTTCTGTTTTCGTTACTTCTGAATCATGCCATGTAATATTTTGAGATTTTGTCATCGTTACGCCTCCTCATTTTGTTCTCTATGTCTGCGTAAACCGCGAATTAACACTTCAGCGACTTCAGGACGTGAGAATTCTTTCGGTAAAGATTCTCCATTACGTAATTTTTCACGGACTTTTGTCCCGCTTAAAAGCACATGATGTTCTGCACCATGCGGGCACGTTTTCGCTGTCGCCATATTACCGCACTTCGTGCAATAGAAAGCATGTTCAAATTTTAAAATATGAATGCCCAACTCTTCTTGATATTTCGTAATCAACTCTTGCGCTTCATATGTACCATAATAGTCACCTACACCTGCATGGTCACGTCCTACAATGAAATGTGTACAACCATAGTTTTGGCGCACAATCGCATGTAAAATCGCTTCACGTGGTCCTGCATAACGCATCGCAGCTGGATAAATCGCTAAGCGTGCACGATCTTCTGGATAATAGTGTTTTAAAATCACTTGGTAACTTTCCATACGAACATCCGCTGGGATATCATCAGACTTTGTTTCGCCTACTAATGGATTCAATAAGAGACCATCAACTGTTTCTAACGCACTTTTTTGGATATACTCATGTGCACGATGTACTGGGTTACGTGTTTGGAAACCTACGACTGTTTTCCAGCCCAAATCATGAAACATTTGACGTACTTCAATCGGATCTAATTCAAATTCTTCAAACTCACTATGGTCTGGACGATTTACTAATTGAATCGGACCTGCTAGATACACATTACCTTTGTCATATACTTTTTTGACGCCTGGATGAGCTTCTTCTGTCGTTCCATAAACATTTTGTGCTTCTTTTTCTTTATCATACGTATATTTTTCTTCTAAAGTTAAGACACCGTATAACTGTTGATCTTCTCCATAAAGCGCAATCTGTTCTCCAATTTCATATTGGTCCGCTTCTGCTTCATTAACTGGTAAAGTAATTGGAATACTCCATAACGTTCCATCTGCAAGATGTAAGTTTTCAACGACGTTTTGATAGTCCGCTTCTCCCATAAATCCTGTTAATGGACTGAACCCGCCAATTGCGATTAATTCTAAGTCGGATAAACTCCATGCGTTTAACGTTAATGTTTTAAAAGCTTCTGCTGCTTCAATTAATGCTTCACGTTCTGCTCCTTCAAGTTGACGATTAATTAACTTCCCACCATGCGGTGTGTTCGTATGTTCTAAAATTTGTGTTGTTGTAGCCATTTAACTCATCTCCTCTTATTGTTTTACTCTTCCTACTTTATTTGCTTCTTTTTTGTGAAAAAAGTTCGATAATTTACCTTCTTTGCGCAAAATGACAAACAATAATGCAAACCAACCGATAACCACTGCGATTCTTACGAAAGCAATCGCTTCACCTGGTGCACCAAATGCGTTCAACAAAGTATTGCTGTTGGTAAAGATAATCAAACCACCCACAAAAATGCCTAAGACATTTACTGGGATGATCTTAACGAGCCATGCCGCAAATGGTGCAGCCGCAACGCCGCCGACACTTAATGCCAGAACCAAACCCCAATTAATTAAATGAAGGGGTAAGAAAATCAAGAAACTGATAGACGCTGCAATCGTTACGAAAAACTCACTGATAGATACACTGCCGATAACATGACGAACATTGATATCACGACGTGCAAGTAATGCAGAAGTATTGACTGGTCCCCAGCCGCCTCCACCGATAGCTGTTAAAAATCCAGCAGTCGCACCAAGCGGAAACATAAATTTATTACTCAACTCTGACCCTCTTGTCAGCTTTTTAGTTTGTCCGCGTTTAAACGCAAATTGAACTAAAATATAAATACCGATGGTAATCAGGAACAAAGCAACGACAGGCTTAACTAAACCTGCATGCAGATGGCTGACTGCTGCTGCACCAATGAAAGCTGCCATCGATCCCGGCACCGCTAATTTCAGTATTAAACGCTTATCTGTGTTAGAGAATGACATGTGCGAAACACCTGATGCTGCTGTTGTCGCAATTTCAGAAAAATGGATTGTCGCTGATACAATGGCTGGTGCTAAACCAAGCGATAACAAAATCGATGATGATGTTACGCCGAAGCCCATGCCGAGGGAACCATCAACCAATTGTGCAAAAAACCCTACGAAGGCAATAATTAATAGTTTTTTCATTGTCTTTGCTCCTTTCTTTCAATAATCAAGTTTTGATTGTTAGAATTTTCATATTATTTATGTTGTGTAGTACATAGACGATACTATTCTTATCAGTTTAGAAGGAATTAAAGTTAAAAAAATGAACTTAATATGCCTTCCTTGCCGGTATGACACATTTATTGATGCGCTGCTGCTTGGGCTGAAACAGATTCAAACCAGCTGATTTTCTCACGTAATTGTACGACTTCACCGATTACAATCATCGATGGATTTTTAAAATCTTTTGCGACATCAACAAAGGTTTCTAAAGTACCGACTGCAGTTTGTTGAACTCCGCTTGTTCCTTGATAAACCAATGCGGCAGGTGTATCTTTCGGTCTGCCATGTTGCACTAACAAGCGACAGATTTCAGGCAACCTGCTGACACCCATGTAAATACACAGTGTTTCAGGACCTAATGCTAAATGTTTCCAATAATCTTCTTTTAACGTTTTTTCTTTATTAACACCTGTCACAAATGCGACAGAAGAACTATAGTCTCGATGTGTAACTGGGATACCTGCATAAGCAGGTGCGGCGATACCTGAGGTAATACCAGGTACAATTTCAAAAGCGATGTGATGTTCTGCCAGAACTTCCGCTTCTTCTCCACCTCTACCGAACAAGAAAGGATCTCCGCCTTTTAATCTTGTTACAGTATGACCTTTACGTGCGAAACTCACCATTAATGCATTGATTTCTACTTGAGGAATTGATAAACCACTCGGGTCTTTCCCACAATAAATCAATCTTGTATTCGGCTTTGCATATTGCAATAAGGCC
Source organism: Staphylococcus sp. HMSC056G08 (assembly GCF_001812305.1). NCBI lineage: Bacteria > Bacillati > Bacillota > Bacilli > Caryophanales > Staphylococcaceae > Staphylococcus > Staphylococcus sp. HMSC056G08. The sequence continues at coordinate 36,163 of NZ_KV808440.1, read as the reverse complement.
TTATTAACGAGGCGATCATATAGAATCACATTGGCTTGTTCTATAGCTTTGACACCTTTTACTGTGATTAAATCCGGATCTCCAGGACCTGCGCCTACGATATATACTTTTCCCATTCGATCACCTCTTTGTTTTATTTAAATAGATGTTGGGCATTACTGGAGAAAGGACGTATCCAAGTGCGTAGATACGTCACTTTCTGAGGTAATGCTTACTGCTTATCTGAAGTCACGACCATCTGTAACTTTTTCTACAATACCTTTACGTACTACAAAGTCACCGAAGTGTTCCCCTGTTTCACGCTCTTTACTGTATTGTTCTAAAATTGGACGTAAGCTTTCTAAAATTTCCGCTTCTCCGATATTTTCTTTATATAATTTATTCAAACGTTCACCGATAAAGCTACCGCCTAAATAGAAATTATATTTACCAGGTGCTTTACCAATAAAAGCAATTTCAGCTAATGCAGGACGTGCACAGCCGTTCGGGCAACCTGTCATACGAATCGTAATTTCTTCTTCTCGTAAACCAAATTCATCTAAAATGTCTTCAATTTTAGTCACTAAAGAAGGTAAATAACGTTCTGACTCTGCCATCGCAAGCCCGCAAGTCGGAAAGGCCACACAAGCCATAGAGTTACGACGTAAACCACTGTAATTTTTGCCGTCTGTTAAACCATACTCTTCGATAATCGCATCAATAGCGGCTTTATCTTCTTTCTCAACATTCGCAAAAATCAGGTTTTGGTTCGGTGTCATGCGAATTTCACCTTTATGTGTTTGCGCTAATTTCTTAATCGCTGTTTTCAACTTAAAGTCTTCTGTATCTTTAATACGACCATTTTGAATGAATAATGTATAGTGATACTTACCTGAACCTTCAACCCAACCTAAACGGTCACCGTTACTGTCAAATTCAAATGGTTTCGCATCTTCGATTTCCCAGCCTAAACGACGATTTAATTCTTCACGAATCCAATCCACGCCTTTACGTTCCACTGTATATTTGAAACGCGCTTGTTGACGGTCTGCACGGTCACCGAAATCACGTTGAATCGTTAAGATTTTCTCACAAACTTCCGGTGCTGTTTCTTTAGGAATATAACCTAATACTTTACCGACTTGAGGATGTGTTCTTAAATCATCATGCTTACTGCCCATACCGCCGCCGACAGTTACTGTGAAGCCGGTTAATTCATCATTTTCAACGATACCGATTAAGCCGATATCTTGTGAATAGACATCAATATCGTTAGAAGGTGGTAACGCAATACCGATTTTAAATTTACGTGGCAAGTATGTTTTACCGTACATTGGTTCATGATCTTCTTGTTTAGAATCGATGATTTTTTCACCGTCTAACCAAATTTCATGGTACGCTGTTGTCTTCGGTAATAAGTGTCCGCTGATTTTATCCGCATAATCATTTATTTCACTATACACATCAGATTGGTAGGGATTAGGGTTGCACATGACATTACGATTGACGTCACCGCACGCTGCGATTGAATCAAGTACAGCTGCGTTAATCGCTTGCATTGATTTTTTTAAGTTGCGTTTTAAAATCCCATGATACTGTACAGTTTGACGTGTGGTTAAACGAATTTGTTCACCTGCATAATCATCTGCCAATTGATCTAGCTTCAACCATTGATCCGTGGAAACACGGCCTCCAGGGATACGTACACGAATCATAAATGCGTAGAGAGGTTCTAATTTTTGTTTGCGTCGTTCTTGACGTAAGTCACGGTCATCTTGCATATAGCTGCCGTGGAATTTTAATAACTTGGTATCATCATCAGCGATTGCACCAGTCACAGGGTCTTTTAAACCCTGTGCAATGGTACCGCGCAAATAATTGCTTTCGCCTTTATTACGTTCTAAATCATCTAAGCCTTTATATAAATCATTGTTATTCTCAGCCATAATTTGCCTCCTCAAAAATTAATACACGTCACGTTGATAGCGTTTTTCTTTTTTCAATTCTGATAGGTACTCTTCTGATTCTTCTTCAGATAAGCCGCCTTCTTTTTCCAATACATGAATGATGGCTTGATGTACATCTTTCGCCATGTGTTTTTCATCGCCGCAGACATAAATTGCTGCGCCATTTCTTAACCATTCATAAAATTCTGCACTGTTTTCATCGATTAAATGCTGAACATAACGTTTTTCTTCTTGATCACGTGAAAAGGCTAAATCTACTTTTTCTAACACGCCGCTCTTCAACCAATCTTGAATTTCGGTTTGGTATAAGAAGTCTGTTGTAAAGTGTGGGTTACCAAAGAACAACCATGTGTTGCCTGTTAAATCCAATTCTTCTCGTTCTTGTAAGACACTGCGGAATGGAGCGATACCTGTACCTGGTCCAATCATGATGACTGGTGTGTTCTCATCGAATGGGAATTTAAAGTTAGGATTTTTCTTCAAGTATACTTTTAATTTATCGCCCGGCTCTACACGTTCTGCGAGTTGTACACTGCAGACACCTGAGCGTTTACGATTATGTGCTTCATAACGTACTGCACATACTGTAATGTGTACTTCATCTTCATTTGCTTTATGACTGCTTGAAATAGAGTAACTGCGTGCAGGGATTTTTCTTAAGACTTGATGTAATTGGTTCGGTTGTAGTGACTCTGTAGGGAAATCATTCAATAAGTCTATTAAGTCACGACCGTAGATATAATCTTTCACCCATTCACTATCAGAGGCTCTATCTAATAAGTCTTCATTATCAAAGAGCTGTGCTGCACTTTCGATTAATGGTTTCGTTAATTTTGTGATTTCAAAGTATGACGTCAATGCTTCTTCTAGCGACATTTTGTCACCTTGTGTATTCACAGTAATATCTTTTTCTGCCACCCAATCTTGCATATCGATAATTTCATCCACAAGTTCTGGGTCATTTTCCGGTAAGATATTAATGGAATCGCCTGGTGCGTAGTCATCGCCATAACCTTCTAATGATAATTCAAGGTGGCGAACTTCTTTATCAGAACCACGACCAGTTAAATTAATATTTTCTAAGACTTCTGCTTCGTAAGGAAATGTTCTTGAGTAAATGGGTCCAGAAGCATCTTCAACAGGTGCATCTTGTGCCTCTTGAACCACTTGCTTTACTTCTTGATCGCCTAACTCATTAATAATGTTTTCAATCCATTCATTTGCGAGTTCTTCAAAGTCAATATCACAATCGACACGCGGTAAAATACGGTCAGCGCCTAATTCTTCTAAACGTGCATCAAAGTCTTTACCCGTTTGACAGAAGAATTCATAAGATTGGTCACCTAAAGCAAGTACTGAGAAGCGTGCGCCTTCTAATTTAGGTGCTTTACGTCCGTATAAGAATTCATAGAAAGATAATGCGTTATCCGGTGGATCGCCTTCACCATGTGTTGACGTTACGATAAGTAGGTCTTCAACATTTTTTAAATCTTTCGTTTTATATTGGTCCATTTCAGTTAATGTGGCATCAAAATCGTTTTCTTTTAATTTACTTTCGAGTAATTCTGCCACCCACTGCGCGTTACCAGATTCAGAACCAAATAATACAGTGACTTTGCGTGGTTCTACAGCTTGTTGTTGCGCTGGTGCTGCTGGCGCCTGCGTTGCTGCTGCGCTAGAAGCAGGTGCTTGTGTTGCTGTGCCATCTTGGAGATGTGCCGTTAAATAACCGCTAAGCCAGAGCTTCTGGTCATTTGATAATGTTGATAACGCTTGATTAATGAGTTGTGCCTGTTCATCGTTGAACGGACTATTTGTTGCTGATAAATTCAAGTGTCTTCCCCCCATATGATAGATTTTATCCTTAGTTTTTTAGTAGGAATTGAAATTAAAAAAATATCTACACTTAATTCAAGTATAGTCATTGTGCTTTCAAAATTCCAACATATCCACTAGGAATTGTATACAAAAAAATTAATTGTAACTTTCAAATTAAGATTTACGTCCGATGTGCAAACCACATTCAGTTTTCATGTTGTTTTGCCATCTGCCTTCTCTAGAGTCGCCGCCTTCAAAAACAGGTGAAGTACATGGTGCGCATCCGATGCTTGGATAGTTCTGATCATGTAAAGCATTATAAGGTAAATCATTCGATTTAATATAATCCCATACATCATCCCAAGTCCAATGGATTAACGGACAAACTTTAATAGATTCAAAACGGTCGTCTTTATTCACAAAGTTTGTGTTGCGTCTTGTTGGAGATTGTTCACGTCTCAATCCTGATACCCAAGCTGTTTGGCCAGTTAATACTTCTTCAAGCGGTTTAACTTTACGGATATAACAACATTGGTTTGGATCTCTACGCCAAAGATTACCGCCATATTCTTGAGCTTGTTGATCAAGTGTTAAATCTGGCTTCTTCATAACAATGTTCAATTTAGGATATTTTGCTTTAACACGGTCGATTAAATCGTACGTTTCATCGAAATGGAGACCCGTGTCTAAAAAGACGATACGTGCGTCTGGTTTTACTTGCGAAATTAAGTTAATCAGAACGATGCCCTCTGCTCCGAAACTGCAAGCATATACAATTTCATCTCGGTAAGTATCATATGCCCATTTCAGAACATGATACGCACCTTTTGTTTCATCTGAAACATCTAATGATTCAAAAGGGTCTGAGGTGAAGTCTGTATAAGTAATTTTAGAAGTCAATAAAATACTCTCCCCTTATAGTATATAGATATAGCACCCTACAATTCAAATTGATACAATGATATTCGAATTGTCAGAAAATAATTATGTATTGAATCTTACCGTTTTCTCTATCCCCTGTCAACAATATTTATAATAATTTCACAAACTTAATAACCTTCTAGCAATATACGTTATTTTATACTATTCACAACCGATTTCTTTAAAATATTTAATGATACTTTAACGCATTACCACGTTATCCAAACAAAAAAGAAGAAGAGATTTTCATCCCTTCTTCTTACTTTACAACCTGCACAAAATCTCGATTTGCGGTGATAAAATAACCCGCTTTTGTTTTTAAACGCGGTGTCCCTTTAGAAGAACACACAATTTTATCTATTTCTATCGTGTCATTTAACTTCGGTTGGAATTCTGCTTCAGTTTTAAAGTTACGATCTTCATAAGCTTTACACTTTTTAATGACTTGAATCGTGATTGGCCAGTCTACAATATAATGTTCAGACAGATCACTGTCTAACTGTTCGACAAACTTTTTATTCGCAGTAATCACGTTCCCATCCTCTAATACTAATCGCGGTGTCCCTTTTTTAGAATACTGTATCTCTGATACATTAAACACCTCACCGACTTCCATAGATTGAGCTTGTTCTTGTGTAAATTCAGTATCACCATACACTTTAAACTTCTTAATCGCCCATACTTTCCCTGGGTTTTCTGCATAATACTTTGTAGTATCCACCTCATTAGGTTCAGCTGATGATGCTTGTTCTTGTTGTGTTGAAACGAATTCTACTTTCTGACCTTGACGTTTTAAAGCATGATTTTCCGTAATGCTTGGCAACATCATGTGTACTAAAAATGGTTTGTAGTGATCATAAATAACTTGCAGATTAAAATCGAAATCTACGTTTAATGCATCTGAAGGTATCCAGAGTTGATTGTCTTGCTGCTCAAACATTACTTCCTGCGTAACGGATTCATCAGAAAGCTTCACCAAATGCACTGCGTCGACTTCTGTTGAATCCTCTTTATATAGCGTAATAACCTCATAGAAGTGATTATCTTTAAGATGTGTGCCGCTATAGACCGCATAGAAGGGTTCGTATAAGGGTTCAACGGTGTGCAAGTCTTCCGGCAAATGATAATATACTAATCCGTCTGTAATATAATGTGACGCTCGTATACCTTCGCTTAATAAAGTAATCAATGCTTCTACTTTTTCTTTATCGCTATTTAATAAGCATTCACATACTTTCTCATATTTCGGTTCAGTCAAGTAATCTTTAATATCTAAGTCATGTTGGTCTAAAGTTGAAACTAACTGATCAAAAGCTTCATAGAATTTATTTTTCTCTGCGCTTTTTAAGAAGCGACGATTCATGAATAAGCGTGATAAATAATCCATTTCTACTATTCGACTGATCGCATGTTTGCGTGCAGTCTCCGGGATGTCTAAATCTAATAACTGCTTTAACACTTCTAAATTAAAAGCTGTTTTTTCAAAAATATCTGTTTCACTGACCAATGATTGATTCGCACCATATCGATTCACATGATAGACCACGATATTATTCATAGCGGCTGTTTTAGCGTGCGCAATTACTTCAGTAAAGAATAACTTATCTTCTCCGTATTTCATCGGTTCAAAATAAAGATGATGATCTTGAATCACTGATTGTTTTATTATTTTTCCAGGTGGACCGACGGCACGAAAGATTTTATCAATTTCGTAAGGCACAAGTCCTTCTTCTTTTGTATAAGCACTAAAGCGCGCAATTTGGCTCACAGACTGGTCCTTATGTTTTAAACTTTGACCGAACACTATATCGCTCTCTGTAGTTAAAGCTTGGTCAAGCAACTTCGGAAAACCTTCTGTATCTAACCAGTCATCTGCATCTAAGAACGTAATATAAGTGCCTTCAGCCGCTTCCACCCCTACATTTCTCGGCTTAGCTGGACTGCCGCTGTTTGCTTCTAACTCTATAACACGCATGTAATCACGCGTTTGTTCTAACTGTTTTAATTGTTCCAATGAGTCATCTGTTGAAACATCATCAACAAAGATGGCTTCTATCTCATCATGATTCAACTTTAACTCATCAATAGATGATACACATTGTTGTAAAAACTGAGATTTATTATATACAGGAACAATAATCGATAATGCCTTAGACATAACATTCCCCCCCTTGGATGTTGTCTCTCATATGTGTAGTTATGTTTACCTATATACCCCTCAGTCAAAAAACTGAACATAAAAAAACACAGCAACCCTATAGAGATTACTGTGTTCTATCGCTTATATCTTTATTAATGATGTGCTACAAATGCCTGATATGACTCTACATTTTGAATGTGTTGTTGAACTGCGTTAATCGCATTCACTAATTCAAAGTCTGGTGCTGTTTGGTTTAATACAGATTGTGCTTGCGCAACAGTTTGTTTTAGCTGTGCTTCATCTTGATTCATTGAAATATGACTTTCAGTTAATAAATGGTTTGCCTTTACAATTAGGTTTTGTAGTTCTGCTTTTTTACTTAAGATGTCGGCACTGCCTTTTTCAGTTTGCAAATGCAATTGAAATACCTCATTATAGATAGCTGAAAGTTGATTAATTGCTGTCACAACTTGTGAATCATTATTAGACTTTTGTTGTTTCTTAGCAAAATAAATCGCTTGGTTTAATTTATTCTGGTAGAATGTTGCACCTGATTCTTTCGCCATGTCTTTATAATAGTGACTCGCGTTCAATAAGTTTTTCAAGTTTTCTTTAGGTTGTACGCTGTAATCACGAAATTCGTGTGCGCCGAATTGGGCAGCTTCTGCTTGATATGAAAATACATGTGCACCTGCTGATCCAAGTAATACACTTGCGAGGCCTGTCAGTAAAAATTGTTTAAAATTCATCGTTGTTGTCTCCTTTAATTTACATGCTTTTATTATAAAACAGACATACACTACAATTGAATTAACTAATTATTAACTATAAATTATTTTTTACATATTTTTAGACACTAGCTGTTCACTTTTAACGAGTATCATTCAATAACACAACTCTAGGAGGATTAAGATGACCCCAAAACATATTGTTTCCGCTTCATGTGTGGTCACAAATGATGAGAATAAAATACTTTTAATCAAAAGTCCTTTGCGTGGCTGGGAAATTCCTGGCGGGCAAATTGAAAATGGTGAAACCATTCGAGAGGGTGTCATTCGTGAAGTGAAAGAAGAAGCTGGCGTCACCATCAAACTCACGACATACTGTGGTGTCTTTCAAAATACTGAACACAGTATCATCAATCATTTATTTAAAGGGATCTACACTGACGGCACACTTACGACTAGCGATGAAAGTTTGGAAGTTGGATTCTTTACTTATGAAGAAGTCATGCAAAAGGTCACTTGGGGGAATTTCACAGAACGCATTCGTTTATGTTTAACAGAAGACGAACAACCCTTCTTAGTATCCTTTTGATATAGAGATACTATAGAATTGATCATAAAACTCAAATACATGTCATTCATAAACTTTACAAAATCCATACATCACCTTTACGCATTTCGAAATATAATGAAGACTAACGCAAAATCTATAAATTGATGCTAATTTATATAAGGAGTTGCCTATGTCTCATTATTTCACCATTTTTATTGTAGCTTTAAAACTTGGTTTGATGTCCTTTGGTGGACCTACAGCGCATTTAGGTTATTTTTATGATGAATATGTGAAGAAAAGAAAATGGTTGGATGAAAGAGAGTACTCTGACTTAGTCGCGTTATGCCAATTTCTTCCAGGCCCTGCCAGCAGTCAAGTCGGTATCGGTATAGGTACCATCAGAGGTGGTGCATTCGGTGGTATTCTCGCATTTCTAGGATTCACTATGCCTTCAGTGATTGTTTTAATGTTATTTTCAACTTTATTTGTGAAGGGGGATACACACTTTACTTGGATGCAAGGATTGAAACTTGTTGCTGTCGCAATTGTGGCACAAGCAATTATTGGTATGGGCAAAAAATTAACCAATACGAAAACAACCATCGCATTGGCTATGTTTGTGTTAGCACTCTCATTATTGATCAATAGTATTTATATTCAAGTGATTGCGCTGGCTATAACTGGCTTATATGGTGTCTTATTCCTTAAACCTACATCAGCGCCAGACGCTGATTCTAAAGCGTTCTATTTACCTAAAAGATTAGGGATTATCTCTTTATCGTTATTTGTTTCTTTGCTTGTTGTATTGCCTATCTTAAGCGCAACCACTCAAAATATATGGATTAAAATGTTCGACAGTTCCTATCGTTCTGGTTCACTTGTTTTTGGTGGCGGCCACGTCGTGTTGCCACTGTTAGAAAAGGAGTTTGTACCGCAAGGATTGATTTCTTCTGATCAGTTCATTACAGGTTATGCGGCAGCACAAGCTGTGCCTGGCCCATTATTCACTTTTGCGTCTTATATCGGCACAAATATCGAAGGCATAATAGGAGGGTTGCTTGCGACATTCGCAATCTTTTTACCTGCCTTTTTACTGTTGTTTGGTGTCTTGCCATTTTGGGATAGTTTTAAGTCCAACCTTTATGCAAGAGGCTTTTTGAAAGGTATCAGCGCAGGTGTGGTTGGTATTTTAATCTCGGCTTTCTACCAACCTATTTGGACTTCTACGGTTAAACAACCTTTAGATTTCACATTCGTAACGATATTATTTGTCTTATTAGCTTATTTCAAACTACCTTCATGGGCAATCGTACTCATTGGAATTGGAATAGGTGTATTGTTCTATTAAAGCTTAATAGTTCGTGTCATTTTTGGCACTAAAAAAACAACACACATCAGGTATGTCCCTTTAGTGTGTTGTTTCTTTATTTCTATGCTTCATTCACTGTTGGATTAGCTTTGTTTTCTATGATTTTAGATTTATAACCCGTCACTTCACTGTTACGGATTGGATAGTTTCTAAATACATATGACATTACCCAACCGACAATGAAACAAATTGCAGCTGCGATGGCTGCGTATTTTAATACGTCGAGTGCTGGGTTGAAACCAAACATAACGAGAATACCTGGTGTCGGTGCTGCTGTACCTGGCGCATCATTGACTAACCCCGAGTAAGCAATGACCATACCAGCTAGTCCTCCACCGATAAAGTTCGTCACATAGATTGGCACTGGATTAGAAGACACTAAGTCTGCTTTTGACAGTGGCTCAATCGCAATAGAAATAACTGATTTCAAGTTACCGATTTTCAAACGATGTAGTAACGTTGTATTCATAAAGCTAGACGCAAACGCTGTTAACGCCGCAACTGCCATTGGTACACCTGTTAAGCCTAACATTGCTGTTAATGCCATAGAACTTAGTGGTGATGTTCCAACAACTGTCACAATACCACCAAGAATCAGACCCATCAGCAATGGACTTGTATTCATCGCCACATCGATAATACCGCCGATTTTCAATAATGAACCATCGACTAGTGGCGTGAACCAAACCCCTAACAATCGTCCAACTGGAATACAGAATAATACTACGATAATAAAATCCATACCGTTTGTAATTTTCTTTTCAATAAAGCGAATCACAAACGACATCAGATAAGCCGCAAACAATGCAGGAATCAGCCCGATTTCCGCAAATGCGACCGCAAGCAACGCTGAGTTTTGTGGATTGATCTTTCTCGATAATGCGACTAGGAATGCGACAATGACCCCACTCAATGTCCCAGCTAGACTACCCGTTTCCTTTAAAAACTTAATATCGAAAATATCTCCCAATACAAACCCTTGCAGCGCCTCAACTAAGAATGTTGCAATTGCTGCTGTTGCTAAAGCCCCCATGACTGCACGCCCATCTGGCGCATAATACGTGAACACAGTGAAAAATACTAAAATAAGTAACAATAAACCTGTACCGATTAATATATCTATTTTGCACAGCCCCTTTTTACATGTGTTCATTCAAGCTTATACCTTTTAGCACATGAAAGCAAATGTTATTTTCGTTATAGTATGAATTTTCTAATAATTTTTATAAAGTACTTATTCACGAAATTTCAAAACAACTCGCTAATCCTAGTTATTAACTACGACTTAAAATTTCCAACTTACAACTCAACGACTATTTTATAATAGTAATTTTTGACTATAACATGACATATAATAATATATTCAATAAATAATAGATGTTTGGGAAATAAACTCGACGCTGATTGTTACTAATGACAGTTTCTTTTTTTCAATTTAAGTTCATTTGGATCACAAAAATCAAAAAACAAAGTGAAAAAAATACTGGGAAACAGTAATTACTTTTTCAAGTTCTCTTCGGTTAGGGAAACAACTTAATTTACCGAATTAAAACAAAAGTCACTTACCTTTATATTTTTTCCTTATTCTTGTCTTCAAAAAGGTATTTTTACCTTTAATTCCAAGTAAAGTTGATATAGTATAAGTCAAAAGTGTACAATATCCTTAATTTCTAGTAGAGTATAATTTTAGTGTAGAAATAATTACTCTTTTTTGCATAAAACTGGTCCAGTAATTTACCCATCTTTCTTACTTAGTTTAAAAGCTAAATTTATTACGAAATATATTTAACAATAATATAATTCAATAAATATTACTTGATGCATAACGCCTAAAAAATTAATAAGTCGTTAAGAAGTTAATTCTAAGAAGGAATTTCCTAAAAATGTATGAGATTCAAACTAATGTATAAAATCCAAATCACATATCCACTATGAAGTGTTCAATCTATATAAAACGTCCATCCAATATGACCTACTATACTATGGAGCTTTAATCACTTGATTCTTATTATGGAGTTCATAAAACTTATAAATACAAAACTACATTTAACTAAAAAATATAAATACATGATGAATAAATAGAAAGATTCGTGCAACAAAAACATTTTTTACAGTAATTTTAAAATAAGGACCTTTTGTCCTTTACTCTAAAAATAATCTGATTACTATATCTAAATAAATTAGGAGTTGAACCCATGACTAATTCTGATTTGTTGTCCTTAATTGCTATTATTATATCTGCATTTACACTATTTAAGGTATTATGGCAAGAAAAAAAGCACCTCAACATAGAAATACACGAAGCACTAATATTTAAAAACCCTAAAAAATTCGATATTTTCATCTCTTTTATGAATCTCTCTAAATTACCTATTGGAATAAATAAAATCACTGTATATGACTCAAGAGTTAAAAAATCAATATTTTTTAATAACGAGGTTAAAAACAAGCAAATTTTCAAAGATATAAGTGTTACTGAAATACTTTTCACAGCAGGTTCCAAAAATAATTTTAGTTCTACATTATATAATAATTCTCTTCCAATTAATATTGAACCATACTCAAGTACAAAAGATATAATTCGATTTGATTTTTCAAATGATATCGCAGATGAAGGAATAAATAATTTTAAATTAAATCATAATACGCTTTTTGTAAAAATATCCACTACAAGGGGTGTCTTTTGGAAAAAATTTCAATGGATAATATTTCATTTTACGATAAACCCATTGAGTTTTATCAAAAATATAAGCACCACAAAAAATCATCCAACAAAAATATTGATTAAAATATCAACGAATAATTCATACTTCTGTTCTATTTTTAATATACAACATATTCGAGTAATATCTTTTACTAACTTTTTCTAATACCAAGTATATAGTGAGCTTTCACCATCAAGTTAATAATCATGCATTATGTTGACCTAACCTAAAACAGATACTTAAGTTTTACATCTAAGAGGTTTTATTGTTTTATATAACTACTTACAAACTTAAAATTAATATCATTATCATAGACTATTCTATTAGCATGGGCTTCTTCATCTACAAAAAAGCCTGAAATTTCCAACTAATATGTCCTTATTTACCTTACCATCAAATAATCTAATATGAGGTCGTCGTTTTACTTCCATGCTGTATCTAGCATGGGAGGAGGTGACATTATATTCAGCATCATATTTGTATCTTTATTGCCCCTATTTAAGTAGGGGTAACAATCACGTTATTTTCCTATTGGCTAAATAATCGAATTAAAAAGCAACGGCATAGCCAATACACCTAAAAAGAGCCCGGTAACTACTGCGAATAGTTATCAGGCTCGGTGTTTATCACGTTAGCATCATATTTGTTACCTAAATTATAATATACATGTTCACTTTTGAGAATTCGTGTTGATTTTAAAAGTAAAGTATTCTTAAAAAACCCTCTAACCATTGCGGTTAAAGGGTTTTCGTTTTATATATTATAGATTAATTACTCCCACTCGATTGTGCTTGGTGGCTTAGAAGTAATGTCATAGACTACTCTGTTGACGTGATCTACTTCGTTAACGATACGACTTGAAATCTTTTGTAAGACTTCCCAGTCGATTCGCGCAAAGTCACTTGTCATACCATCAGTTGAAGTTACGGCACGGATACCGATTGTATAGTCATACGTACGGTAATCGCCCATTACACCTACTGAACGCATGCCTGGAAGTACTGTGAAGTATTGCCAGATTTCACGCTCTAAACCTTCTTCACGAATCACTTCTCTTAAGATGGTGTCTGATTCGCGGACGATTTCTAATTTTTCTTCAGTAATTTCACCTAGAACACGGATACCAAGTCCTGGACCTGGGAATGGTTGTCTCCAAACTAAGTGTTCAGGAATACCAAGTTCGATACCTAAAGCACGTACTTCGTCTTTGAATAATGTATTGATAGGTTCAATCAATTCAAATTGCATGTCTTCAGGTAATCCACCTACGTTATGGTGAGATTTGATTGTTTGTGCTGTTTTTGTACCTGATTCAATGACGTCAGTGTAAAGCGTACCTTGAGCAAGGAAGTCTACACCTTTTAGTTTTGATGCTTCATCGTCGAAGACATATACGAATTCGTTACCGATGATTTTACGTTTTTGTTCAGGGTCAGAAACACCTTTTAATTTATCCATGAAGCGATCTTTCGCATTCACACGGATGATGTTCATGTTGAAACCTTCACCGAATTGTTCCATAACCATGTCGCCTTCGCCTTTACGAAGTAAACCGTGGTCTACGAAGATACAAGTTAATTGATCGCCGATTGCTTTATGCAAGAGCACTGCAACAACTGAAGAGTCTACACCGCCGCTCATTGCGCAAAGCACTTTACGGTCTCCAACTTTTTCACGGATTTTTTCAATTTCGACTTCAATGAAGTTTTCCATTGTCCATTCGCCTGTACAATCACATACACGACGCACAAAGTTACGTAAAATGTCATTACCATACTCAGTATGACGCACTTCTGGGTGGAATTGAACACCGTAGATACGACGTTCTTTATCTTCGATTGCTGCGTAAGGCGTGCTTGGACTATCTGCGATAGATTCAAAGCCTTCTGGAATTTCAATCACTTTATCTGAGTGGCTCATCCATACTGTTTGTTCTTCTGGTAAACCGAAGAAGATTTCATCAGATTTTGCGTGGATAATTGCTTTACCATATTCACGTTCATTCGCACGCTCAACTTTTCCACCTAATAATTTTGTTGTTAACTGCATACCATAACAAATACCAAGTACAGGTACGCCTAAATTGAAGATTTCAGGATCAATTGTGTAAGAACCTTCTTCATAAACTGAGTTTGGTCCGCCTGATAATATAATACCTTTTGGATTCATATTTTTAATTTCTTCAATTGAAATTTCATGGTCGTGCAACTCACTGTACACACCCATTTCACGAATACGACGTGTAATTAATTGGTTGTATTGGCTACCAAAGTCTAATACAAGAATTAACTCTTGTTCTTTCGCCATTTCCATAAATCAGTTTCTCCTTTTATCTTGAGTAGTTTGGTGATTCTTTTGTGATTTGGATATTGTGTGGGTGGCTTTCTGCTAAACCAGCAGGTCCCATACGTGTAAACATTGCTTCTTCACGTAATTCTTTCAAGTTGTGAGAGCCTGTATAACCCATACCGCTTCTCACGCCACCCATCAATTGATAGATGTTGTCTTGTAATAAACCTTTATATGCGATACGGCCTTCAATACCTTCTGGAACGTATTTTTTAGGTGTTTTATCTTCTTGGAAGTAACGATCATTTGAACCACTTTCCATTGCACCTAATGAACCCATACCACGGTAAGTTTTATATTGTCTACCTTGGAAGATTTCAGTTTCTCCTGGGCTTTCTTCAGTACCCGCAAGCAAGCTGCCTAACATTACTGCGTGCCCACCAGCTGCTAATGCTTTTACAACATCACCAGAGTATTTGATACCGCCGTCAGCGATAATCGCTTTGCCGTGTTTACGTGCTTCAGTTGCACAGTCATACACTGCAGTAATTTGAGGTACACCTACACCCGCAACAATACGAGTTGTACAAATAGAACCAGGTCCGATACCTACTTTAACAACATCTGCGCCAGCTTCAAATAGTGCTTTTGTAGCTTCGCCTGTCGCAACGTTACCAGCGATAACTGTTACTTCTGGATATTTAGCTTTAATGTGTTTAACTTGGTCGATAACACCTTGTGAGTGACCGTGTGCAGTATCGATAACTAATGCATCAACACCTGCTTCAACCAATTTTTCTGCGCGGATGTCAGTATCTTTAGAAATACCGATAGCTGCTGCACATAATAAACGGCCTTGTGCGTCTTTGGCAGCGTTTGGATATTCGTGAACTTTCTCAATATCTTTGATAGTGATAAGCCCTTCTAATTTACCATTTTCAGTTAATGGTAATTTTTCGATTTTGTGTTTTTGTAAGATTTTTTCTGCTTCGTCTAAAGTTGTGCCGACTGGAGCTGTGATTAAGTCTTCTTTTGTCATGACATCTGAAATTCTGATTGAGAAATCTTCAATAAAACGTAAGTCACGGTTTGTGAGAATACCAACGAGGTTGCGGTCTTCTTTATTGTCTACGATCGGTACACCTGAAATGCGGTATTTACCCATTAAGGCTTCAGCTTCATAAACTTTTTCTTCTGGTGTTAAGTAAAATGGATTAGAAATAACACCATTTTCAGAACGTTTAACTTTTTGTACTTCATCAGCTTGATCTTCGATGTTCATGTTTTTATGAACGACACCAAGACCGCCTTGTCTTGCCATAGCAATTGCCATTTTTGACTCAGTTACAGTGTCCATACCAGCTGAGATAACTGGAATTTTCAATTTGATTCTGTCTGATAACTCAACACTTAAATCTACTTCCTTAGGTAATACATCAGACTCCGCTGGAATTAACAGTACATCATCGAACGTCAAAGATTCTTTAGCAAATTTATTTTCCCACATTGAATACAGCCTCCATTATTTGTTTTAATTACATTATTTCACATTTTCTTCGTTTTGTTGATACTTTAAGCCGTTAAAAAAGAAATTAAGTACGATTGCTGAGATAGCACCTAGTACAATTCCATTTTGTGTTAACCAAGCGAATTGTTCGCCCATTGCTTTAAATGCTTCCGGAACAGCACTGATACCTGTTCCTAAACCGACAGCCACAGCAATAACTAACAAGTTATTCTGCTTCTTGAAATCGATACTGCCTAAGATACTGACACCATAAGCCATTACCATACCGAACATCGCAATCATCGCCCCGCCGAGTACAGGTAATGGAATAATATTTGCTAACGCGCCTAACTTTGGAATACAACCGCAAATTAAGAGTAAGATGACCATTCCATAGATGACATTATTCTTTTTCACGCCAGAAAGTGAAACCAAACCGACATTTTGAGAATATGCAGTATATGGAAATGCGTTGAAGATAGAACCAATCACAATCGCAAGCCCTTCCGCAGTGTAACCTTTGCGGTAGTCGTTACGCGTCAAAGTTCTTCCTGTGATTTTACTTAACGCTGTGTATACACCTGTTGATTCAATCAAGCTGACTAATGCGACGATAAAGAATACTAAAATCGCACCGATATCAAACGCAAAGCCTGAGAATCTGAATGGTTTCGGAAACTCGAACCAATGTGCTGTTCCAACTTGATTCAAGTCGACAACACCAAAAGCACCAGCGAGCAAAGTTCCTGCAATCAACCCGATTAAGATTGCAATAGACTTTAAGAAACCATGTGTAAAACGTTGTAAAAGCAAGATAATCAACAACGTTGAAAAACCTAAAATGATATTTTTCATATTGCCGTAGTCTTTTGCCCCTTGTCCACCTGCTACATAGTTCATAGCAACCGGCATTAAATTAATCCCGATGATCGTTACCACACTACCTGTTACGACAGGTGGGAAGAATTTAACAACGTAAGAAAAGACAGGTGCAATTAAGACCACTAAAATCCCTGATACAAAGAGTGACCCGTATAATACGTCCAAACCTTTGGTCTGGCCGATTAATATCATCGGTGCAACCGCAGTAAAGGTACACCCTAAAACAATCGGTAAACCTGTACCCGTTACTCTATTCGCTTCTAAAAATGTGGCTACCCCACACATGAAGATATCGACTGTTACAAGGTACGCGATTTGTTCTGGTGTGAATTTCAAACTCGTCCCGACGATAATTGGAACAAGTATAGCACCTGCATACATTGCAAGTAAATGTTGTAGACTCAAGATGAAATTCTTCATGCGTTCTCTTCACCTTCACCTACTAAAGTTACTTGGTTGCCTTGAAGCGATGCGACTTGGCAAAGTGAAGAAACTTTTAAGCCAGCTTCTTCTAATCTTTTACGGCCTTGTTGGAAACTTTTCTCTACTACAATACCGATACCTACTGTTTCTGCACCTGCTTGTTCAACTAAACGGTTCAAACCAAGTGCCGCATCTCCATTCGCTAAAAAGTCATCGATAATCAATACACGGTCATTTTCCCCTAAAAATTCTTCAGAGATAATGACGCGATTCGTCTTGTTTTTCGTAAACGAATGAATATCTGTCTGATAAAATCCATCTGCCAAAGTACTTGGCTTAGCCTTCTTCGCAAAGAGACATGGTACTTCAAAACGATATGCTGCCATAATAGCTGGCGCAATGCCTGATGCTTCAACAGTTAAGATTTTAGTGATGCCTTGATCTTTGAACTGTTCATAAAATGTTTCGCCAATGTCATACATTAACACTGCATCAATTTGATGGTTTAAAAACCCATCTACCTTCAAGATTTTTTCGCCAATGACGACGCCGTCTTCTTTAACCTTCTTTTTCAACGCTTCCACGTCAACAAACCTCCTAAATTTGTGTATAAAAAAAATCCCAAACTACTCTATGAGTTTCAGGATCTATGAGTGGCACAGGCAATACACATCATTATCAATATGAAGTTCACTTTGGAGTCAGGAGGTCAATTTAAATCATCTTATATTCATTAAATATAAGACCATTCTTGTTGACGCCTTCTGTGGTTAACGCAAGTTCAACCCCTTCAAGCGTGTTGCCAAAGCAACTTATAAATGACGGTTTGAGAAGCTGTTATTGTTCTCCGCGTTTCAAAACTTAATCGCTCGATGTTTGTGAACACTAAAATATAAGTCCCATCTCCCAAATAGTCCTCAACTTATATTATAGAATGAACACGTGTCTACCCGTTTGTTTTGAAAGCACCATTGTGTTGTATTGTATCAGTGACTCATAGTCATGTCGTTAAGGCGACATGGTAGAAACTTCTAAAGCCTAATTCTCTAGATTATATGAGTAAGGTAAATTATTTAATGATAATATCAAATTTCAGGCTTTATTTCAATAACTGAAACTTAATTCATCATATTTCCATAAAATTGAATTGTGCATCGAAGAAAATACGTCCTTGCGTTGATAATAGTGTGAATTTTCTTATATTTATTTGATAGCTTAGCCGTATAATAGTATAATTTAGATGGTTCAATTATATAAAAAAAGGGTATACATTATAACATTAAACATATTTCACAGAGGGGGAGCTTTAACATGGCAAACATTACTGTACTTACATCACAAGACGAAATTTTTGATACTTTAAAACGCAGATTAGATGAGGGGTATACCAAAGACGAGATTTCAGTTATCAGCAAAAACAAATTAAACCTTGGCAGTATAGCAAGCACGGACATGACAGTGCAATCTACAAGCGGAACGTTCAGTGACAGAATTGCTCGCCTTCTAACTGGGGAAGACGGTGAACAAGCAGTCTTATTACAATACGACTTATCAGACACAGAACGTCAAATTCTAAAACGCGAATTACTTAATGGTAATATCGTTGTGCTTGCTGATAAACATGATATCAGCCGAAAAGAGTTCAAAGACGAATACGAAACAAAAAAGATAAACACGATAAAGAATATGAAATTTAATTTGCATTCATGATAATCAGCAGCTTAGTCTGCTGATTATTTTTTTATTTACATATAAGCCCAGTGTATCAATATGCTATAATCAAAAGAAAAATGGGAGGGCAGCGCTATGGACTTTAAATTAGTAAAACAAACATCCGATCCATTGTATGAGGCAGCTTTAAATCTCTTTGATAACTATCAATTCGGAAATGTGTCACAAAAACACCATGTGTTCAAACAATCACTTGAAAATAAACGCACCCAAAATGATTACGTCTTCTTAGTCGGTTTAGATAACGATGAAGTTGTCAGTTTTGCCACGGGCCACTATGAAGCTACTACAAATGCAGCATTTATTATGTATCTAGTTGCTGTAGACACACCAGAAAGAGAACGTTATTTAACTGAAACATTAGAGAAGCTCCAAGAAGGATTGGATAATCTAGCCAACCGTGTGCATGACCGCGATGTGAATTTCTTTATGATGGAAGCATTGCCGATTCCGGATTCTTTAGATGAACCTGATGCAGATTTGCTTATGCAACGTCACCTTTTCTTAAAAGAACATGGTTTTGAAGAACAAAGAGAAATCGATTATATTCGTCCTGCTATAGAGCCAGGCGGCGAACCAATTCCATTGAAATTATTCTTGCACACACGCATTCCGTTGACTAAAGACATTTACGGTACTAGTGTTAAATCTTGCTATATTTTAAAATATGTTTTCGCAAATCACCTTTCACGCAAAACCGTTTATCCGCTACTTGAACAAATGGATCTTCGAAAATCGTGAGAACCCTTGAAATCAAAAGGAAATCGGGTTAAACTAACATAGAGGTTAGACTAACGTTTGTGTGACGTAAGACATACATCCCACTTAAAATCATAGAGTGAAAGGATATAGATCAGATGCTAACAAAAGAATTCGCCCAACGCGTCGAATTAAGTGAGAAACAAGTACGTAAAATCGTACAACATTTAGAAGAACGCGGTTACCATTTAAAGAAAACAGAATACCGTGGTCGTGAAGCAACTGACTTCCAAGAAGAAGACATCGAGTTATTCAGAGAGATTGCGGATAAAGTTAAGCAAACAAATAGTTACGACTTAGCTTTCGAAGAATTAGAGAAAGAAAATGATTTCTTACAAATTGTTGTTAAAGAGGATGATCAAAATCAACTTCCTAGCGATCAAAACTTCGCAAAATTATTAAGTGACTTACATAACGACATCACTAAGATGCGTGAAGAACGTCAAATGCTAGGCCAAATGATTTCTCAAGTGCACCAACAGCAAAAAGATTTACAAACTTTACAACAACAAATGACAGATAAGCTTGGTCAACACGAAAAAACACTTAAAGCGATTGAAACAGCACAAAAAGATCAAGCAAAAGCAGTTCAAGATAACACTGAAGCTATGAAATCTCATACTGAAAAAGTTTTAGCACAACCACAACCTACTGTTGAAACTAAAACTGAACCTAAAGCAGAGGAACAAGTGGCTAAAACTGCTGAAGTCAAAGAAACTAAACCTTCAACGGAAGAAGTTAAAACTGAAACAACATCTTCAGAAGAACAAACTCAAAAAACTACAGAAACACCGCTTTCTGATTATAAAGGTGCCACAGCATCAACTGAAACTGAACAACCGACACAAACAGAACCAGTTAAATCTGAAAGTACTTCAGAACAACCAGAAGTTGATGCATCTGAAACAACTAAATCAGAAAATGAAACACCTGAGACAGAAGTTCAAGGTACACCAAATTCAACAACACCTGAACCAGAAATACCGATTGACAATCAACATGAACCTACTGTTCCACATCATAAGAAAGAAGAGAAAAAAGGTTTCTTCGCACGTTTATTCGGTATGTAAATTAAACACTATTCAAATCCAATCCGATAATTCGGGTTGGATTTTTTTATTTTGTTCACAGTATTTTTAAAGAAACAGTTAAAAACCGCCATTGACCCTTTCTTATATATACGATATATTTACTATGTATTTAAACGGACTTTACAACTATCCTATACTGTTGTATAAAAAAGTTGATACATATCTGCTAAGTTCAGTTATCATAAAATGAACTTCCTTCTTTGAGCAGTTATTTGAATTCAAATCAAGTCTTATCTTTTGCTATAAGATAAATATTTATGAAAGGAAGTTTGATTCAATTGGGTTTCACTATTCTTAATATTGTCATCTTCGTTCTGCTTCTCGCTGGACTTTTTGTTATGGCAAAAAAACACGTTTCTTTCTCAAAACGTGTTTTCACCGCACTAGGTATCGGAATTGTACTTGGCGCTATTATGCACCTGGCTTATGGTGCTGGTTCTAAAATCACAACCACTACAACAGATTGGTTCGGCATTGTAGGTAATGGTTATGTCGCATTACTTCAAATGATCGTTATGCCACTAATTTTCATTTCGATTGTCGCAGCTTTCACTAAAATTCAATTAGGTGAAAAATTCGCGAAAATCGGTTTCTACATCTTTGTGTTCCTAATTGGAACAGTTGCAATCGCAGCAACAATTGGTATTATTTCAGCACTTGTCTTCGGATTAGATGCTTCATCTATTGATTTAGGCAGTGCAGAACAATCACGCGGTACAGAACTTGCTCAGAAAGCAAAAGATATGACCGCAAGTACGCTACCCCAACAAATCTTAGAATTATTACCAAGAAATCCATTCTTAGATTTCACAGGTCAACGTACAACATCTACAATCGCTGTAGTTATTTTTGCGACATTTATCGGTTTCGCATATTTACGTGTCGCACGTAAACAACCTGAAAATGGTCATATCGTAAAACGTGCAATTGAAGCTATCTATTCAGTAATTATGTCAGTTGTAACTTTCGTTTTACGTTTAACGCCTTACGGTATCTTAGCTATTATGGCAAATACCATTGCGACGAGTGATTTCGGAGCGTTATGGACATTAGGTAAGTTCGTATTGGCCTCATATGCGGCTTTAATTACGATGTTCATCATTCATTTAATTATTGTCAGCATCCTCGGCTTGAATCCTTGGCGCTATGTCCGTAAAGTCGCTGAAGTATTAATTTTCGCATTCACATCACGCTCAAGTGCAGGTGCCCTGCCATTAAACGTACAAACACAAAAATCACGTTTAGGTGTACCTGAAGGTATTGCGAACTTATCAGCATCTTTCGGTTTATCTATCGGCCAAAACGGTTGTGCAGGTATCTATCCAGCAATGTTAGCAGTGATGGTCGCACCGGTTGCAGATGTTGAAGTCAACTTGCAGTTTATTGTGACACTCATTGCGGTTGTTATTATTTCTTCATTTGGTGTTGCAGGTGTTGGCGGCGGCGCAACATTCGCTGCGATCTTAGTACTTTCAACATTGAACTTGCCTGTCGCATTAGCTGGTGTGCTAATTTCAGTAGAACCATTAATTGATATGGGTCGTACAGCATTAAACGTCAATGACTCTATGCTTGCAGGTGTCGGCAGTGCTAAATTAACTGGCAACTTGGATAAAAAGAAATTTAATGAAAATCAATATAATGACTTAAGTACAGACTATTAAGAGATAAGAAGGCTAACTTCTTATAAGTACGAGTTAAATATTAGGCTTTATGTAAAATAAATCAGCCCTATCGCGTTCACAATTAAAGTGAGCGTGATAGGGCTGATTTTTTAATTTTTCTATTTTTAATCAAGTGTCTGATGAATTGAACACTTATTTTTTAATGAAACCTGACTTATGCAGTTCGTCTAACATATCTGCACGTTCTTTCATTGTTAAGAATTGTGCAATTTGTTCTGACCAAGTTTCTTTACGTTCTCCATTTGTACGTTTGTCGTAATATGCGCTGACTTCTTTGTCATAATCTTTAATATAACCTAATTCTTCGTCATCGTTTTGGTTGTATCCATTTTCATGGAAGACAGCTTCAAATGGTAAACGTGGTTTTGGTGAACCATTTTCATCATCTGCAGGAACACCTAGCGCCATTCCGAATAATGGGAATGTGTATTCAGGTAAGTTCAATAGCTCTTTCACGCGAGCAACATCATTACGTAATGAACCTAAATAAACCATACCAAGTCCTAAGCTTTCTGCCGCAATTGAAATATTTTGTGCAACTAACGCAACATCAATTGTACCGACAAGTAAGCCTTCTGCAGATTCAAATGAACTTTGTAAGTTTTGCTCAACTTCATTGTTGATTAAATCTTGACGGTGATAGTCCATCACAAAGACAAATAAATAGCCGCTTTCTTCTACATAAGGTTGACCTGAAATTTCTCTCAATGCTTTTTTAATTTCAGGGTCTGTAATACCAATAATAGAGTATGTTTGTAAGTAGCTTGATGTAGAAGCTCTTTGGCCTGCTTCCACTAACTTTTTAACCGTTTCTTTACTTAAAGGTTCATTTTTAAATTTTCTTACAGAGTGGTGTTTCATCATAATTTGATCGATTACATCTGACATAGAATTTTCATTCCTACCTTTCAAATGATTTTAGCACTCTTATTTTACCCTCTTTTCATAAGTCATAAAAATTTAATGCTTTGAAAGTTAAGACAATAAAAGTTATTCTAATAATAGTAATATTCAGAATAAGGGGAGATACCTATGGTCCAATACAAAAAAGAAATTGTAAATGCATTGTTTAAAGCACAACAAAATCATGAACCGATTGACTTCGTTTCAGAAAAATATGGCATCAGCGAATCGGTAGCCTATCAAATCCAAGATGCTTTAATCAGTGAATTGACACAAGCAAACAACAGCGAAATCGCAGGCTACAAAGTAAGTATGACCAGTGCAGAAACGCAAGCTTACGCGAATACAGATGAGCCGGCTTACGGAACAATTTTATCTGATAAAGTTGTAAAATCAGGTGAAACAGTTCAATTATCCAAATTATTCGCACCGCTTATCGAACCTGAGCTCGTGTTCGTGATATTAAATGATATTAGTCCCGATGCATCAGACGAAGATATCTTAAACAGCGTTAAAGTAGCGCCAGGTATTGAAATACCAGATGCACGCTATAAAGATTGGTTCCCTAACTTCACTTTAGGCGACTTAATTTCTGACAACACAGCTTCAGGTTTAGTCGCATTAGGTGAAGCTGCTGATCGTGTCTCATATGAAGACTTTGAAAATATCACTTTAAAATTAACAAAAGATAATGAAGAAATTGCGACAGGTGTTTCTTCAGATGTACTAGGTAATCCAATTGAAGCATTAAAATGGTTAGTTAAAAAACTTGCATCACAAGATAAACAACTGCTTAAAGGCCAAATTGTTTCTTCTGGTACATTTGTTCCACCTGTTCCAGCTGAAAAAGGTACGTATCGTGCAGAATATAGTTACCCAGGCTCAATTGAGGTCACATTTGAATAATAAGTTACAATACCCCTTTCTGTTATTATAGAGACAGAAACGGGGTATAACGTTATTGTAGAGATTGCGATTAATAATCAGTCATCTTTATTGAGAAAATTAATCTCTAATTGATATTGAGAAATAATTGTTAATTTCCTATGAATTTCTTTGCTTTACACACATTCTAAAAGTCGTTAATATTTCTAATACACTAGTATTTACAGTGTTTTATGCATTATTCCACTTACACAATCACGAGTATTGACTATTTCTGACGATAATGTGATAATAGGAATCAAGGAGATTAGAATTATTATAAATAAATAATTAGGATAATTTAGCTATCCTGATTAGCTTTCTAATCAAAAAAACTTTTTAATTTCTAGGAGGATGTATTTTATGTCATTAATTAACAAAGAAATTTTACCATTCACAGCAAATGCTTATGATCCTAAAAAAGATGAGTTCATCGAAGTTTCAGAAGAAACATTAAAAGGTTCTTGGAACGTTTTAGTATTCTACCCAGCAGACTTCTCATTCGTTTGCCCAACTGAATTAGAAGACGTTCAAAACCAATATGATGAATTACAAAAATTAGGTGTTAATGTGTACTCAATCTCAACAGATACTCATTTCGTACACAAAGCTTGGCATGACCACTCAGATGCTATCAGCAAATTACAATACACAATGATTGGTGACCCATCACAAACAATCACTCGTAACTTTGATGTATTAGATGAAGAACTAGGATTAGCTCAACGTGGTACTTTCATCGTTGACCCTGATGGCGTAGTACAAGCTGCAGAAATTAACGCAGACGGTATTGGCCGTGACGCAAGCACTTTAGTTCACAAAATTAAAGCTGCTCAATATGTACGTCAACATCCAGGTGAAGTTTGCCCAGCTAAATGGGAAGAAGGCGGCGAAACTTTACAACCAGGTCTTGACTTAGTAGGTAAAATTTAAGGAGGCATTCATATAAATGCTGGATAAAGAGTTAAAATCACAATTATCTCAACTTCTTGAATTAATGGAAGGCGACGTGGTTTTAACAGCGAGCTATGATGACAGCGACAAATCTAAAGAGTTGAAAGACCTGTTAGATGAAATTGCTGATATGTCATCGCATATCACTGTTAAAGAGGATACGCTGAAACGTACACCAAGTTTCAGTGTAGATACTCCTGATGCGCACACAGGCATAGTATTTGCCGGTGTGCCATTAGGTCATGAATTCAACTCACTCGTATTGGCTTTATTACAAGTCAGCGGACGCCCTCCGAAAGAAGAACAAAGTGTTATCGATCAAGTCAAAGCGCTTGAAGGACCACTTCATTTCGAAACATTTATCAGCTTAAGCTGTCAAAAATGTCCGGATGTGGTTCAAGCATTGAACATGATGAGTGTGTTAAACCCTAACATTACGCATACAATGATTGATGGCGCAGTCTTCAGAGAAGAATCTGAAGATATTATGGCAGTTCCTGCTGTATTCTTAAACGGTGAAGAATTCGGTAACGGCCGCATGACTATTTCTGACATCTTAAACATGTTAGGCAGCCAAGCAGACCCTGCTGAATTCAATGATAAAGAACCATTCGATGTATTAGTCATCGGTGGCGGTCCTGCAAGTGGTACAGCTGCTATCTATACTGCACGTAAAGGTTTACGTACAGGTATTGTGGCAGATCGTATCGGTGGTCAAGTGACTGAAACTGCAGGTATCGAAAACTTTATCACAGTTAAAGAAACAACAGGTCCAGAATTCTCATCTGCTTTAGAGCAACACATCAATGAATACGATATTGATGTGATGGATGGTATCCGTGCTTCTAACGTTGAGAAAACTGAAGACGGCATTGTTGTTACTTTAGAAAATGATGCCAAACTAAAAAGTAAGACAGTTATTATTGCTACAGGTGCACGCTTCAAAAACTTGAACATTCCAGGTGAAGACGAGTTACGCAACAAAGGTGTTGCATACTGCCCTCACTGTGACGGACCTTTATTCGAAGGTAAAAATGTTGCGGTTGTCGGCGGCGGCAACTCTGGTGCTGAAGCTGCTATTGACTTAGCAGGTATTGTAAAACACGTTACACTTGTAGAATACAAAGACTTCTTACGTGCAGATGAGATTTTACAAAAACGTTTAGGTGAATTATCAAACGTTACAATCTTGAAAAATGCACAGTCTTCAGAAGTTCTTGGTGACGATCATGTTACCGGTCTTAAATATGAAGACAACAAAACTGGCGAAACACATCAAATTGATGTAGATGGTATTTTCGTCCAAATCGGTCTATTACCAAACTCTGAATGGTTGCACGGTGCAATTGACACAAACGACCATGGCGAAATTATCGTAGACCGTAAACAAGAAACAAGTATGCCGGGTGTATTCGCGGCAGGCGACGTAACAGACGATCGCTTCAAACAAATTATCATCGCAATGGGTACAGGTGCAGATGCTGCACTGAACGCATTTGATTATATTATCCGTAACTAATCTCTCCCTATCATTTGATTAAGACGGATAACTAATAAGACAGGCAAAGATAAATTTCTTTAAGAAAGCTATCTTTGCCTGTCTTTTTTTATACATATTCATGTTACAATTAATATAATTCACTACAATATAGCTGAGAAAAGGAGCTTTGGTTGTCTATGTTATTATTACTTGTTTCTATAGTTCATCTCAGCCAAGCTTCTCGTTCTACTGTCAATTTTAACAATCTTTTCATCGGTTTGAATCGAACCCGCACGTTTCCTAGAAACCTCAATTGGGAACAGCTGCAACGCTTTTATCAGTCACTGCAAACACGTTACTTCAAACGTCTTTTATACGTCAGTCTTCCATTAAGCGTCTTCGACTTATTTATACTTATCAAATTTGGCCACGCATGGCTCATTTTAGTCGAACTCGGTGTATATTTAGCACTGCTCTTCTTTATACTGCGTAAAGTTGAAAAATATATTCAATCCCATGATTAATCAAACCTATCACCTACCGTTAGGTTTAGTTCATTCCAAAGTAGGATGGCAAAGATGAGACAGTAAGCTATAATTTATCTAAATCAAGAAAGAAAGTTAGGTTTTATTATGAAGGTCCTACATACCAAACATATCGGCATTACCCTCGTTATTTTTATTATTTTAATGCTGCTGGTGAAATTGGACTTCATCCTTATGATAGACGAACCGATTTATAACTTCGTCAGACTCTTACATCAAGTACCATTTATGGACCGCTTCTTAATCGTCTACTCTAACCTATTTCAACCATGGCACTTAGTTGGTTTTATGGCTGTCATTTTAATTATTTTATTCTTCAAGAATAAAAAGCTCTCATTGATAACAATGACTTGGGCAATTGTGACACTTTTATTAGGAATTGGATTGAAGTACTTTATTCATCGCGCACGTCCTGTGGAATATATCTCAGGATTCAGTTTCCCAAGTTTGCATACGTTAACAATTGTCGTTGCGGCAGTGGTCTTCTTAACGTTAATGCGTAAACGTTATTGGCATTATATCGCGTATTTGATGATTTTCATTATGATGGTTTCACGCATTTACGTTCATGCGCATTACTTTTCTGATACAGTCGGTGCTGTGTTATTCGGCTATCTCATGCTGCACGTTGCGCAACATTTCATCGCAAAATATCAACTCGATGTTCCTTTCACTTCAAGACTGGAATCTCCATGGCAACGAGATACTTAACGCATACTAGGATGTTAGGCTATAATGAAAGTAATTATATAGAACAGTGAAGGAGAAACAAAAGTGAGTAAACTAAAACAACTATTAATCATCGCTTTCACATTAATGTTAGCTGTGACGCTTACAGCTTGTGCACAAAAAGACGGAAAACAAGAACATCACGCAAAATATGCGCCGAAAAATGCGACACCGATTCACAAAATAGAAATCTTTAAAACCTCTGAAAAAGGTAAAGATTTAACTGAACAAGAAACGCGTGATTATTTAAAACGTTACTTAGAAGCGAATAACGATATCATTGATAACAAATACGTCTTACAACATAAGCTAGACCAACAATATGATGGTCGTCAAAAAGTCTCAGATCAGTTAGATACAGATTTACGAGAATTAGCTAACCTTACAACGAAGAATCAAATGAATTTCGAAGCATTCTTAAAAGATAATAAAGTTCCTTCTAATCAAAAAGAAGATATCGAACGTATTAATAAATACTTCAGCGCTGTTAACTATAAAGTTGCACGTGCAGACCAACAGTTAGAAGAGTTGAGTTATAGTCCACAAAAAACAATCAATGTCGTCGATGTTCCTACAAACTACGCAGGTGACGTAAATTTAAAACAACAAAAGAAAATCAAAGCTTTCTTAAAGAAACACAAGCTATCTACTCAAGCGATTGATAAATAATCATTGAACATACAAAAGCGCGCGAACACTCATTAAACAGTGCTCGCGCGCTTCTTTATATGATATTAAACATTATGTTCATTACCCATTGAAATAGAGAGTCTATTCCAGAAGTTGATTTGATTAATCACAAAGACTAAATCTGTATATTCTTCTTCTGAGTATACTTCCCGTACGCGGCGATATAGCTCATCAGATACGCCATGTTGTGAAATTAAAGTAATAGCTTCTGTTAATTCTAAAGCCAGTTTCGTTTTCTCAGAATATATATTCGTATCATGCCATGCGTTCAATAAGAAAATTTCTTCCTCACTTACACCGATTTTACGTGCATCGCTTGTATGCATTGCCAAACAAAAGGCACAGCCATTAATTTGAGAAGCACGAATTTTCACTAATTCTTGTAAGTGATGATCGATGCTCGCTTTTTTCAATTGTTTTTCCATTTCGTATAGAATATTAACCTTATCTTTCGCAACGTTTTGATATTGAATTCTATTATCCAATACGATTCCTCCAATGTCTTCGACTCATTTATTATTTTCCCCTCTACCTCCGAGTTTACGCTTATTTATTTTAACGTTCAAAAGTGCGAATTGTTTGAATACTATTATCCGATATTTTACGCTTATATTGTATGAAAATTTATGAGGGAGCTGATGATATGGGTAAATTAACGTCAGATGAACGTATTCATATATTAAGAGATTTAGTCGGTATTGAATCTGTGAACGATAATGAATTAGACGTCGCAGAGTATCTGCAAGACCTTTTCAAAAAACATAATATCGACGCTAAAATTATTAAATTAACAGATACACGCGCAAACCTTGTAGCTGAAATTGGTAGCGGCAGCCCTGTTATCGGGGTATCTGGTCATATGGATGTTGTTTCACCAGGTAACCCAGAAGATTGGCAAACACCACCTTTCAAACTAACTGAAGATGATGAAGGACGTCTACACGGTCGTGGTGCAGCAGATATGAAATCTGGTTTAGCTGCATTTGTGATCAGCTTAATTGAATTACACGACCAAGGCTTACCAAAAGAAGGCACAATCCGTTTACTTGCGACAGTAGGCGAAGAGATTGAAGGTGACGGAGCTAGAGCCTTCTATAAAGATGGTTATATGGATGATGTAGATGCATTGCTTATTTCAGAACCATCTCAAGATAAAATTATTTATGCACACAAAGGTTCTATGGATATCCGTGTCACATCAAAAGGTTCATCTGTGCATAGTTCTATGCCTCAACTCGGTTATAATGCGTTGAATCCATTAGTAGACTTTGTGCATCGCATTAATGAAGCACAAGCTAAAATTACTGCGACAAATGAAGAGTTAGGCGAACCTGTCGCAAATGCGACAATCTTTAATAGCGGTACACAAGTCAACTCTATTCCTGACCGCGCAGTAGTAGAATTTAATATCAGAACAATTCCAGAAGCAGACAATGATGGCTACCAAGACTTATTCGAACAAGTCGCAAAAGATGTTAAAGAAAAATACAGTGATTGTGATTTAGACATTGATACGTATATGTCACGTTCTGCAGTCTTCACAACTGGTGATAATCCAGTAGTAGACCTAGCACAATCACTCGGTAAAAAATATTTAGGTGAATCTATTCCTAAACAAGCTTCACCAGGTGTCACAGATGCGGCTGACTTAATGCTTGATAAAGGAAAAGACTTCCCACTTATTATGTTCGGTCCTGGCGAAACAAGCCAAGCACACCGAATTGATGAATACGTTTATAAAGATGTTTATTTAAACTTTATTGATTTGTTTGAAGAGTTATTACCTCAAGCAATCGACAAATTAAAATAAAATCAATCAAGATAAATGTTAAGCGGTTGAATCCAAAACAAAGGATTCAACCGCTTTTATATGTTTTCAGTATCTACAAGAATCGGATCACAATTCTCAATGTGTTTGTCGAATAATTCTTCTTCAGTAATTACACCTAAATAATACAAGCAGCAACGTATCCAAATTTGATGCGCCACAATCACTACTACTTCGTCTTTAATATCCAATACATCTTTAAAAAATTCATCTATTCTTCCTAATACATCTGAATAGTTTTCACCGCCAGGTGCACGTTGTGTGAAACTGTTTCGAAAGTCGCTGTATCGTGGATCTTCAAAATAACGACTATAAACGGGATTGTCACGCAATGTTTCTCTTGGATAGCCTTCAAACTCCCCTAGAGAGCGTTCTCTTAATAATGGCGAAAAAGTATGTGGAATCGCACTGTCAAAACCATTTTCATATGTTTGAATCGTACGGGTTAAATCAGAAATGTAGATATGGTCTATATGTATACCTTCAAAATATGTTTTTAATGCTTGTGCAGAACATACGCCTTCTTTTGTTAAAGAGACATCTAATTGTCCAGTAAAGTATTGATTTCCATGATGATTATCATAGTTTGCGGTTGATTCTCCATGCCGTATCAAATAAAGCTTCACGTTGTGTTCACTCCTATAATCTCGTTATCCTCTGCCGTTTACTCAATTCACTTTACTTCATTATGACACTGAGCAAATAGATTTAACGTAATGATAACATGTTTTTATATAATTTTATCGACTTAATGTTTGTTTGTTATCTAATTTTAACATTCTTGTACGGTCTCTTGTGTACAAGCGATTATATTTTATGTACTTCTTACATTAACAACACCCAAACATTCCTTTCAACCTATACAGATAGCTAATGAAAATAAAATCAGATAAAAAATTCCCTGTAATATTGATATGCATCAATGCTACAGGGTTAAGGTCTCATACATTTTTATTTAACTTTTAAATTTCGTCAAGTTGATTATTTTTCATCAAGATTTTTAAGAATTCACGCTCTACTTCTAATAAATGAACGTAATCATCTGACATAATTTCTTTACTTAATTCAATATTCTTTTCAGAGATAAAATTAACTAACTCTTCATTATCTTTATTGCTTGAGTATTCGCTTTTTGCTTGTGCAAGCAGTGAATCTTCACAAACTAAAATGAAAGAACGACCATAAGCAATATCAACTTTACCACGTTGATAATGAGACTCTAAAAATCTTTTAGCCTCTTCTAAATCATCTGTATGTTCAAAAATACCGAATACTTGTTCAGTCACTTTATCTGATAAGTTAGCTAAACGATCTTTTTCTGGTTGACTATCTGGTTTCACTCTATCTTTAACCAACATTTTTTGTTTTTTGATTTCATCTTCGATTAATTCTAATTCTTTATTACGTTCTTCTTTTGACCACTTATTTTCATTTTCTTTGTACTCTGTTAATAAATCATTCGCTTTATGCAGATCAAAGTGTTCTTCACTTTTACCGCTATGATCTAATCCTTCGTAGTGCGTTGGATGAGATGTTTCATTCTTATCGTTTTTATTTAATCCTTGTCTACTCATATCAAGATGCTCCTTTTCAACTTGACATTTATTCACTTGTCCAATGTAGTGGATACATTTCAAAAATATTTTACCCGTCCATAAACGCAATAAACACAGTGTACAACTCATCATACTTATACTTTTAGAACACTTAGGGAACGTAACTGTTATTTCCAGAGTCAAAATTTAACAGTTAAGTAGGTTAAATGATGACTTAAGGAATTTTGCGCAATGAAATAGAAAAAACATCTAGAATAAAATTAAGATAAAAAAAGGAGGTTGCTTATCATGATGATCGCAGATATTATTGGTGGTATTATCAAGTTAATCGTGAACTTAGTAGACACTTTTGCTCCTAAAAAATAATCCATAAATACTTAATGACTTTCTTAATACGCTCGCAATGTCGGGCGTATTTTTTCTGTTAATAAATCAAATTTTAGAGAATCTTACCTCTTTTAGATTAATATTTTCTGCCCTTATTTCGCCCTTTATTATTATTTTTGAACATGAAAAAACCCCGTAAGCCTATGCCTACGGGGTTTATCTATAAGTTTTATCTTAGTTTTCGTCTTTAACATATGGTAATAAAGCCATATGACGAGCACGTTTGATAGCTGTAGTCAACATACGTTGATATTTAGCTGAAGTGCCAGTTACACGACGTGGTAAAATTTTACCGCGTTCTGAGATAAAACGTTTTAATAAGTCAGTATCTTTATAGTCGATGTGTGTAATTCCGTTTGCTGTGAAGTAACAAACTTTTTTACGACGACGTCCGCCTCTTCTTGGTCCACCTGCCATGGTTAACTGCCTCCTTTAATCGATATTTTCAAATTTTACGTTCATTACACGTATTAGAATGGTAAATCATCGTCACTGATGTCAATAGGTCCGTTCGTATTTGCGAATGGATTGTCTGATTGACCAGCGTTGGATGAATTGTTGTTTTGATAAGATGACGTATTTTGTCCTTGTTGTTGACCACCATAGTTTTGACCATAGCTCTGGAATTGGTTATTACCGCCAGGTTGTTGGCCATGACGTTGGTTTTGTGATTTTGGTTCAAGGAATTGAACACTGTCACATACAACTTCAGTAACAAAGATACGGCGTCCTTCTTGGTTTTCGTAACTGCGTGATTGTAAGCGACCATCAACGCCTGCAAGACTTCCTTTAAACAAGTAATTGCTTACGTTTTCTGCTTGTTTTCTAAAAACAACACAGTTAATAAAGTCCGCTTCACGTTCCCCTTGCGCATTCGTAAACGTACGATTAACCGCTAGAGTAAAAGTCGCTACACTTACGCCTGAGGGTGTCGTTCTGTATTCAGGATCCTTAGTTAAACGGCCTACTAATACAACTCTGTTAATCATTTAAACGCCCCCATTCTGTTTTTACTTATCTTCGTCTTCGCGAATAACCGTATAACGAATGATATCGTCATTGATTTTTGCTAAACGTTGGAATTCATCTGTAGCTTCACTGTTTTCAGTGTTGATACGTACAATGTTGTAGAAACCTTCTTTGAAATCGTCGATTTCGTAAGCAAGGCGACGTTTGCCCCAATCTTTTTCTTCAATGATTTCAGCACCGTCGTTAGTTAAAATATTTTTGAAACGTTCAACTAATGCTTTTCTCGCTTCGTCTTCAATGTTTGGACGAACAACGTACATAATTTCATATGTTCTCATTTTTATCTGCACCTCCTCGTGGACTATACGGCTTACTCTCAATTGGAGTAAGCAAGGAATAATTTTCATTACTCACAATCAAGAATTATAGCATAGCCATTTACTTTTTACAATCATTTTTATTATGTGAATTCAAACGAATTCTACTTTTTTCATACCCATTAATTTATCTCACATGCCCATCCATCTTTATCTCCATCCATTTTATCTCTATAAGCCGGATGATCTTTAGACACGCCTCCAGGATAGTCTTTTCTCAATTCTGTACAGTTAGCATAATACTTCGTTCCTCCATTTTGAGACGCACTGTTTTGTGAATGATTTTGAGATCCTTGGGAGCCTGACGGCAGGCTACTTTGATAATTATTTTCTGGGACGTTACCACTCCAAATATTCAGATGCTCCTGTTGCGCTAAACGTTGACTCTCTTGTAATTGGTCTAAATACGTAACACTTGGCGGATAAATATAAGCCACTTTTGCTAAACCTTGTCTGACTAATGCATCATTTACCATCACACCATCGGCATAGACATATGCTAGATATCTGCCATATTTATCTGTCTTACCGCCCTTATCAAACTCAACTTCAACCTTAGAAGCATGCATCAACATATTCTTGGTAAAATCAGACGCTTCTTTACCATATGGTTCTACGCCTTTTCTAGGATGTTTCGTCTCCGGTGTATCAATCAACAATAATCTGAAGGCAGATTCTTTTCCTTCATATCTCAATCTTACTGTATCTCCATCTACAGGACGTGTGAATTCAACTTCTTCTCTAACTAAACCATTAGGTTGTGTTTGCGGTTCAGATTTAGGTTCACTCGTTTCTTTCTTTTGGCCATTGTCCGATTCTTGTTCTGATTTCGGAGCTGCTTTAGGTTGTTCTGACTGATTGTCTTTTTGTGTATCTTTCGATTCATCTTTTGATTGATCTTGTGTTGTATCTGCAGTTTGATTATTCGTTGTTTCAGGCTTTGTATCTGGTTCAGACATTCCAAAGAACATCATACTTAAAATAAATGCTACTAAAGCAATGATACCTGCTGCTTTCTTCTGCTTACCTTTTATCCATAAAAAGACAAACATGGCTATGTAAATTATAAATACAATAAAACACAACACACCTAGTATTCCCAACATCTTGTACACCTCCTCTTTAGCACTTGTTTCTTTCTATTCTAAACTATTTCTTTATTATTAATAAGATTCAATCTACACTTTATAATAAATCCAACATTATTTCTGCCGATTTTAAGTTAAATAAGATATGATAAGTCTGAAGAGGTGTTATTTATGTCAGAAGAACATGCACGAATTTTCAAAACTGAACAAGGTCATGCCGTTACATTGCCTGATACTGTGATAGAATCTTTAAATTTAAAACCTGGAGATCAATTAGTTCACGAAATAATCAACGATACTATCGTTTTAAAAAAAGTAAACCATGAAGATTTTACTAAAGAGTGGAACCGTTTCTTTCAACAGGGCGGCGATTACTCAGATTACAAAACGCATGAATGGGGCGAAGCATCGGAGCGTGAGCAATGGTAAAACAATATCAAATTATAGAAGTTAATCTGAATCCCACACTTGGTCGCGAGAAAGGTAAATATAGACCTTGTGTCGTTCTAAGCAGAAATGAATTCAATCAAAAGACAGGTTTAGTATGGGTTTCTCCTATTACAAGTAGAGCTGTTAAGTATCCTACTGATGTTGAACTACATACTATGGAACATCGAATTAAGGGTACTGTCGATGTCGGTCAAATACGTACTTTAGATTTAAGCTCGAGGCATTATAAAATCGTTGATCGTACAACGCACGAAGTCATGCACAAAATCGACGATATTATTACGCACATTCTGAAAATGGAGCATTTCTAACACGCTTTTTCAAAAAGTGTGTTTTTTTATAAATAATTATATATCTTTATTCGTAATAGTGTATAATAAATCAAAACCAATGTCTCATACCTTTATTTCTAACAATAAGAAGCAGATTACAATTAAAGCCTAATTTTCAAAATTATAGAATCGCAATTGTTTAGGAATAATTAGAGTTCTGTAAAGTTTTTTAAAACTATATTTATTTCATTGTCTTGAAAAATAAGTCACTTATAATGAAGGTGTAATATATCACAAAGAGGAGTTGTAGTAGAATGCAAAACTTAAGAAACAGACATTTCCTAACATTATTAGATTTCAGCCAAAAAGAAGTAGAATATTTATTAAACCTTTCAGAGGATTTGAAACGTGCGAAATACGCCGGTATTGAGCAACAAACACTTAAAGGAAAAAACATTGCATTAATT
>NZ_KV808439.1:0-6281 GCF_001812305.1 Staphylococcus sp. HMSC056G08 | reverse complement strand
AATTATACTATAAATTCAACTTTGCAACAGAACCTAATCTTTACTGTATTGAAAAACTTTGGATGAGTTACTTTGATACAGTTCTCCTAATTAATAACATTTTGTCTGAGAATTATCTCAAACATTCCCTTTGCACATTTTGAATACGTTAAAGTTTGTTATTAAAAATGAGTTCGGGACATAAAGTATCTGGATAAGTGAAAAAAGACAATTTCTATTGAAATAATATAGAAATTGTCTTTTTTATAATTTTTTTGATTATTTTCAGCTCGTTGAGCTGTTACTTTTCTTATATTAAGTGCCATTAGCACAAATCCTAGTTCTCTTTTGGCTTTATTTATCCCTCGAACGGACATTCGAGTGAAACCCAAAATAGCCTTCATAAATCCAAAAACAGGCTCCACATCAATTTTTCTTTGACTGTAGATGGTTTTTATTTTTGGTTCTGAAAGCTTTTTATTAATTTGGGCTTTAAAATATTCCCAATTATAATTTTTCATTATTTTTTTATTCGTTTTTGAATTGTATTTCATGCATTGGTGTCTCAGAGGACATTCTGAACAATCATCACATTCATATAATTTGAAGTCTCTCTTAAACCCATATTTATCATGCCGATAGGCATATCTTTTAAAACCCAATCGCTTATTGTTTGGACAAATATATTCATCGTTAATTTCGTCATAATCCCAATTTTGAGTGTTAAAGATGTCGCTTTTATATTTTTTAGTTTTATCTTTTATAAACATACCGTAGGTTATAAGTGGTATTCGATTAAAATCATCTATAATTGCCATATAATTGGGCTCGCTACCATAACCTGCATCAGCTACAATATATTCAGGTAAATGACCGTAGGTCTCTTGAATTGAATTTAAAAATGGTATCATCGTTCTTGTATCAGTCGGATTTTGATACACATTATAAGATAAAACGAATTGAGAATTTGTCGCTATTTGTAAATTATAACCTGGCTTGAGTTGTCCATTTTTCATATGATCTTCTTTCATTCTCATAAATGTGGCATCATGATCTGTTTTAGAATAACTATTTCTATCCTTTAAAATAGATTTTTGGACGTCGTATTTATACTTTCGCCCAGAGTAATCATTAATTTGCTTTTTATATTGTTTAATTTTAGTTCTTTTGAGCCGTATTTGTTTTCTTATTTTAGTACATTTTTCATTATCGATATGTTGATTTAAATCTTCGATTTCTTTATCCAAATGACTACCAATCAAATCTATTTCTTCCTTTGTTAAGTCATTATCGTGATCTTTTTTAATCTCAGGTATAATTTTATTTGTTACCAATTCGTGATAGAGTGCTTTAGAATCTTCATTCATCTTTGTCTCATGGTTTTGAATACTTTTTTCCATACAAATGTATATCGATTGGCATTCGCCTCAACTTTCGTACCATCAATAAAAATGGTTTGATCATCTATAAGATGTTGTTTCAAACACTGACTATGAAATTGAATAAATAATGATTCTAATAAAGCATCTACTTTTGGATTGACTCTAAATCGATTAATCGTTTTATAAGAAGGCTTTTGATTTTGTGATAACCACATCATCCGGATGCTATCATTAAGTAATTTTTCTATCTTACGTCCTGAAAACACAGATTGTGTGTAGGCATATAGAATGACTTTTAACATCATTTTGGGATGGTATGAGGTTGCACCACGATGATGTCTGAATTCATCGAATTCAGTTTTAGGAATTGTTTCTACAATATCATTGACATGTCGTGAAATATCATTTGTGGGGATAAGAACTGAAGTTTCCAATGGTAGAGTAAGTTGAGTCATGTTATAATCTTTATACATAAGGCACCTCGTTAATTTAGTTTAGTGACATTTATTAAATTATACGAAAGTGCCTTATTTTTTTAAAGTATTTCAATGTAAAATTACATATAAATACAAAGTATTTTGGCGAGACTCTTGAGGGAACAGGACAAGTTGAAGACTACAGGCTGAAGCTGTCCCCTAAGAAAACGAGCCAACAATACGTAGTATTGTAAATAAAGAAGCCAGTAAATGAATTTATAATAAACTCATTTACTGGCTAATTTGTTAGAAATTATGTCCCAGACTCATTTATTTATGATTCGTATTCTTATTTTGAGGGCTGGGAGAGAATAATTGTTGCTTTGTACTGTACTTTTTATTAAAAAGCTTCATAGTTAATCATCCTTTTTAAAATTGTTTTGTTCTTAAGTATTCAGATAAACGTTGAACAAATTTATCTGATACGTGATTTTCGATTAAATCAACCTCTTGGTTGACTTCAGAAGAGTTGATATTTAATACTTTTATGAAAAACGCTTTAATAATCTCATGATTGTTAGTCATTTCTATCGTATAAGTTAATCCTTTCTTAGTTAACATAACACCACGATAATGTTCACTTTTGACAAAACCTGCTTCGGTTAATCGATCTAACATTTGGCTAATTGAAGGGGGCGCTGCTCCTAACTTTTTAGATAACATTTTATTAGACACTAGCTCAATGTCTCCACCTAATTGGAAGATAATTTTCAAATATTTCTTTTGCGCATCAGTAATCATGATCCCACCTACAATTTTGATTTTTAAAGCAGAAATAGCTAGCCAAACTTCAAATTTTCGTTTGACTAAATAATATATTTAGGTTATCCTAAATATATTATTTACGCAAGTGAAGAAAGAAGGGAATAGCGTGTTAGATGTACAAAACTTGTCAGTGGTTTATGATAATCAAACCCGAGCTTTACAAGATGTTTCTTTAGAAATGATAGAAGGACAAATTGTTGGGATTATTGGCCCAAATGGGGCAGGTAAATCAACTTTGATTAAAGCAATGATTAATTTAATACCACACAAAGGACAAACATTTTTTAAAAGTAAGCCTATACATAAGCAACTTAAAAATCTTTCATACGTCGAACAAAAAAGTAATATCGATACAACGTTTCCTATGAAAGTTTTAGATTGTGTCATTTTAGGTATATACCCTCGGTTAAAACCGTGGCAGTTACCTGGGAAAAAAGAAAAAGCAATGGCAACAGAAGCCCTTAACAAAGTGGATATGTCGGAATATAAAGATCGACAAATAGGGGAGCTATCAGGAGGACAATTTCAACGAGTGTTAATTGCTAGAACGTTAGTTCAGAAAACAGATTTGATATTACTTGATGAACCTTTTGTTGGCATCGATATTACAAGTGAAAATATCATTGTTGATTTATTAAAAGAACTAGCTGAATCTGGAAAAACAATTTTAATTGTTCATCATGACTTATCCAAAGTCAGTAAATATTTCGATAGCCTTATTCTTTTAAATAAACATTTAATCGATTTTGGTTCTGTTGAAAATGTGTTTACGGGAGATAACTTAGCACAAGCCTTTGGCACAAATATTTTGATCCCTTCTGAAAGTGGGGATAAAAATGATTAGTCAATTTATACATGAGTTATTTCAGTTTAGTTTTCTTCAAAGAGCACTTGTAACTTCTGTTGTCATCGGAATCATCTGTGGCGTTATTGGTTGTTTCATCGTATTAAGAAGTTTGGCGCTAATGGGAGATGCTATCTCACATGCAGTTCTACCGGGTGTAGCTATTTCTTATATGATGGGCATTAATTTTTTCTACGGTGCGGTAGTCTTTGGGATTATGGCAGCTTTAGGAATCGGTTTCGTTAACCAAAACAGTAAAATCAAAAGCGATTCATCTATAGGTATTGTTTTTTCTGCCTTTCTAGCTTTAGGGGTTTTACTTGTTACGAAAGCGCAATCGTCCATAGATTTAACGGAAATTTTATTTGGTAATGTACTGACAGTTAAAGAACAGGATCGAACATTAACATTTATTGTCGCTGCGATTGTCTTAATTATTGTAGTGATCTTTTATAAAGAATTTTTACTATCAACGTTTGATCCAACCATGGCTGCAGCTTCAGGTTTACCAACAAAATTCATCCATTACACAATCATGGTGTTATTAACGTTAGTAACTGTTGCCTCATTACAAACCGTCGGTGTTATTTTAGTTGTTTCTTTATTGATTACGCCAGCTTCGACAGCTTATTTACTGACTAAAAGACTATCAACCATGATTCTTTTATCAGCGTTGATAGGTGCTATTTCATCTATTATTGGGTTGTTCTTTAGTTTTACATTTAACTTACCTTCAGGTGTGGTTATTGTATTAGTTATTACAGCTATATTTATTATCACATTCTTCTTAGCACCTAGAAATGGGCTATTGTGGAGAATGATTAAACATTAACTTAGGAGGATTTTTATAATGAAAAAAGTGATATTATTTTTATTCACCATTACACTTTCTGTTGTTTTAGCAGCTTGTAGTAATGGAGATAAAGACGGTGATTCAGATAAAGAATTAGAATCAGTAGATAAAGATAAAATCAAAGTGGTCACAAGTTTTTCTATGATTGATGATATGGTTAAAGAAATTGGCGGAGAGCACGTTGAAGTTAAAAATTTAGTGCCTACAGGCACTGACCCGCATGACTACGATCCTAAACCAGATGACATTAAACATATCTCGAGTGCCGATTTGGTTTTCTATAATGGATTGAATTTAGAAGGTGGCAGTAAAGGTTGGTTATTTAAAGCTTTAGAGTCTTCTGATTTTTCAAAAGAAAATGCGATAAAAACAACAGAAGGTGTTAAACCTAAATACATTAAAGATGAAGATGGCAAAAAAGAAGTGAACCCTCATGCATTTATTGATCCGAAAGTAGGAGAAAAAATGATTAAAAATATCACGAAATCTTTATCTGAAAGAAATCCAAAAAACAAAGATTATTATAAAGAAAATGAAAAAGCATATTTAAAAAAATTACATAACATCGAAGATGATTATGAAAAACAATTAGGCGATATTCCTAAGAAAGATCGTGTTTTTGTAGCGAGTGAACAAGCTTTCCAATATTTAACAGACCGTTATGACCTAAAAGAAGGTTATATTTGGGCGATAGACACGGACGAGAATGGATCTCCAGAACAAATCAAAGATTTAGTAAAATTTATTGATAAAAATGAGCCATCTCACTTATTTGTAGAATCAAACGTAGATAAGCGTCCAATGGAAACCGTATCTAAAGAAAGTGGCGTATCAATTTACAAGAAACCAATTTACTCTGATGAAATTAGTAAAGAAGGTGGCGTAGCTGATACTTATCTTAAATATTTAGAGTATAATTTAGATGTTTTAACTGATGGATTGGAAAAATAACAATGAAACTAAAAGTGAGCGTTATTGTCTATATAGATAATAACGCTCACTTTTTTACTTATCTTTTGGAAGAGATGTTTCGTCTTCATATCTTATTAAAGGGAAAAATATGAAGAAGTTTGAAATTATCATTTTTACAGTTTAATAAAGTTTAGAATTTTAAATTAAAAGAAGCAGGTTATTGTATAACATATTATCATTTCCTAATGTGTTATACAATCACTTTTTACTCATTTTATTAATTATTTTGTTCTTTCATTTTTAATTCGATATACGGTCTGTCTTGTAATATCTACTTCTTTAGCAATTTTACTAATAGAAATTCCTTGATCTAACATTTCTACAACACGTTGATAAACTAAACGTTTCTGTGGGTCTTTCGCGTTTGGTGAGTAAAGGACAGGTCTGCCTTTATAGATACCTTTTTCTTTCGCTACCTTAATTCCCTGTGCTTGCCTACGCTTACTTTCATTTCTTTCTTGTTCTGAAATCATTGCTAAAATTTGAATGATTAAATCTTTCATGAACTTATCTAATAATGGGTTACCAATTGCTTCATTCATCATAGGCAAGCTTGTAATCATTAATTGAACTTCTTTTTCTTTTAAATAGTTCACCGTTTGAATAATCTCGTCATAATTTCTTCCTAGACGGTCAATCGATTCAACGATTAAACGATCTCCCATTCTTACAAAGTTCAATGTTTCTATAAAAATAGGTCTATCTTCAATCGATTTACCTGATTGTTTTTCTGTGAATATTTTTTCAGCACCAAATGCTTCTAAATTTTCAATCTGTCTATCTAAATTCTGATCAATGGTTGATACTCGTGCATAACCAACTATCATTTTCAACACCCTTTCTCATACACCCTAATCATACATTTAGAAACTGTATGTTACTTTACTTGATATATGAGAATGATTTTACCTAGTAAATGAGAAAAGCAATGTCCTATATTAAAGTACATTGCTTTTTCTATTAACGAATACCTATGACTAAACTATCTCTAGCTGTTTCTACAACTTCTG
>NZ_KV808438.1:0-11829 GCF_001812305.1 Staphylococcus sp. HMSC056G08 | reverse complement strand
ACAGAAGACTCCTTTTTGTTAAAATTATACTATAGATTCAACTTTGCAACAGAACCAAAAAAACCTAATCAAATGGAGTTAGAAAGTAGTAAAATTAGTGCTAATGCTATTATTGAAAAAATTATTCAAGACTAACATACAATTGTTATATTAAGATCTTATGATACAGAGAATGGATATAATTGGAAAATTTTATTGAAAGAAATTTGCGAAGAAAAAAAATATAGACTTTAAATCTCAAATTGAACCATCAATCTATATATTTAAAAATCCTCGAAATGGATCTATCTCTAAGACAAATATAAAACCGGCTAATTCTAATAATAGTTTAAAAACAATCAATCAAGTTATTGAAGAACTAAATAGAAAAATTAATTGAATACATTTTAATAACAACAAAAAAAGTATTACATTTCTTAACTTAATCTTTTAAATTTATTTTTCTCTCTATAATCTATATATGAATGTGA
The DNA here is from genome assembly GCF_001812305.1 of Staphylococcus sp. HMSC056G08. NCBI lineage: Bacteria > Bacillati > Bacillota > Bacilli > Caryophanales > Staphylococcaceae > Staphylococcus > Staphylococcus sp. HMSC056G08. The sequence goes on along the minus strand of NZ_KV808438.1, from coordinate 11,359 downwards.
GACATATTACCCTAAAAAATAAACAGTAAATGAGTGTTAAATTCGTTTACTGTTTATTTTATTTACAATAATTCATATTGTTGATTCGACTTCTAAGAGGTAATTTCTTTTCTATCAATAACGTTGTTTGTAAAAATACCCTCAAAGTTTTCAATTTCTGCTTTATTTGGATTCATGAGTATCTTTTTTATATTTGTTCTTTATCTCATTAATATCTATTTTTTTATTAATAATATTATACATATTAAATTCTTTAGAAAAGTCACTATCACTCGTATTCTTCATACTAAACGTTATTAATCTAATAATATCAGCTACTATCTCTTTAAATTCTATTGCATCTTCTTTTTTATAAGTAGCGCCTGTATGAACAATTTTATTTCTCATATCATAGTAATCTTTCATATATTTTTTTACACAATTTTTAATTTCATTAGAATTATCCAAATTTAGATTATCTATTGTCTTTAATAAATGGTCATTAACAACATTAGCATACCCACATCCAAGCTTCTTTTTTATCTCTTCATCAATTAAATTTTCATCTAATTTATAATATCTTTCTAAAAAATTTGTGATAAAAACTTCTAATGCAGTCTGAATTTGTACAATTGCTAAATTATAGTCAGATTTATAAAAAGAACGTTCACCTTTTCTCATAGCCAAAACATAAATATTGCTAGGATGATTATTGAAAATATTATAATTTTTTTAATATTTAATAAATCACTTTTTTTGATAGATGAATACTGATCTTCCTCTATCTTTCCAGGCATGTCAATCATGAAAATACTCATCTCTTTTATATTTCCATCTATAGTATATATTACATAATATGGAATACTTAATATATCCCCTAATGATAGCTGGTATATATTATGATACTGATATTTAACGCTAATAATTTTAATAAGATTATTTAGACAATTAAATTGCTTATTAAAAATTTCCGTTAGACTATTACTTTTCTTTGATTCCCTAGAAGTAGAATTTGATTTCAATTTTTTAAACTGATTGTGCTTGATTATTGAAGTTATTTCAACATAGGTTTTTCTATCTCGTTTGATATTATCATTTTCCAACACATTATCTTCTAAGTGGTTGAAAATCATAAATGTGTTTTCTTCATTTATAAAATCAATATTTTCAAATTCACTTATAGGTATTTTAAATGGCAATAAGTATTTGAAAGTTATTAATTTACTATTCCCTTTTCTTTTAAAACACTCATTCACATACTTTTCTTTTTTTAACATATTGAATTCTTCTTTTATTCGAATTTTATCCAATAAAAACACTCCCATAAATATTTTATTTTCACAAAAAAGATTATTCATATTAAAATATTAGCAAAAAACTTACACAATAAGTATTTATTTTTTGATATATTGAAACTAATAGTAATCAAAGAGGTGTTATTAATGGCAACGATAGGTTTTGAAGAAAAATTATGGCAAGCTGCCGATAAATTAAGAGGAAGCATGGATGCTGCTGAATATAAGAACGTAGCATTAGGTTTAATATTTTTAAAATATGTATCAGATTCTTTTGAAGAAAAGTATGAAGAATTGAAGCAAGATCCTTATGCTGATGAAGAGGATCAAGATGAATATTTAGCAGAAAACATTTTCTGGGTTCCAAAAGAAGCAAGATGGCAATATATCAATGATAATGCGAAAAAACCTGAAATTGGACAAATGATTGATAAAGCAATGATTGCGATTGAAAAAGAAAATGAATCATTAAAAGGTGTGTTACCTAAAGAATATGCGCGTCCTGCATTAGATAAAGAAAAATTAGGCGATATTATTGATTTATTTACATTTAAAGTTGGCGATACAGAGAGTCGTAAACAAGATGTATTAGGTCGAGTGTATGAGTACTTTATTGCTAAGTTTGCAAGTGCGGAAGGTAAAAATGCCGGAGAGTTCTATACACCATCATCAATTGTAAAATTATTAGTTGAGATGATTGAACCTTATAAAGGACGCATTTACGATCCATGTTGCGGCTCAGGTGGGATGTTTGTACAAAGTGAACGCTTCGTTGAGAAACATCAAGGTCGATTAGACGATATTGCGATTTACGGACAAGAATCTAACCCTACGACTTGGAAATTAGCAAAAATGAACTTAGCAATTCGTGGAATTGATAATAATTTAGGTGAACGAAATGCTGATACATTCCATAATGATTTACATAAAGGATTAAAAGCAGACTACATATTAGCTAATCCCCCTTTTAATGCAAGTGATTGGGGACAAGAACGATTACTTGATGATTATCGTTGGCAATTTGGTATTCCGCCAAAAGGTAATGCTAACTATGCATGGATTGAACATATGGTTTCCAAATTAGCACCTAATGGTACAGCAGGATTCGTATTAGCCAATGGATCGATGTCTACAAGTGGAAAAGATGAATTAGAAATTCGTAAAAATCTTATCGAACAAGATTTAGTGGAATGTATTGTTACCTTACCAGGTCAACTCTTTTATTCAACACAAATACCTGTATGTCTTTGGTTCATTAGTAATAATAAAGGTCAAAACGGTAAAAAAGAACGTAAAAATGAAATTTTATTTATTGATGCTCGTGAAATCGGTCATATGGTAACTAGAACATTAAAAGAATTTTCAGATGAAGATATTCAAAAAGTAGCACAAACGTATCATGCGTGGAGAGGTACAAACGATAGATCATATGAAGATGTAGCTGGTTTTTGTAAAGTAGCTAATTTAGAAGAAGTTAAGAACAATGAATACATTTTAACGCCTGGACGTTATGTCGGTTTAGCCGATGTTAAAGAAGATGAAGAACCATTTGAACAAAAAATGGAACGTATTACTTCTGAATTAAGTGAACAATTTGCAAAATCAAAAGAACTTGAAGATCAAATCCGTAAATCGTTGGAGGGGTTAGGTTATGGAGTTTAATAAATTTAAATTGAAAGAACTTCTACAAGTTAATCCTAGAATGACTCTAAAAAAAGGTTCTAAAGCTAAAAAAATAGCCATGGAAAATATAAAAGAATTTCAAAAAAAGATCGATAACTTTACAATTGAAGAATTTAAAAGCGGATCTAAATTTCAAAATGGAGATACTTTATTAGCAAGAATCACACCTTGTTTAGAAAACGGAAAAACTGCTTATGTAGACATTCTAGAAGATGATGAAATAGCTTTTGGATCTACCGAATTTTTTGTTTTACGACCTATTGATAATAAGTTAGATTCACAATTTTTATATTATCTATTCAGAACTAAAAAAGTTAGAGAAATTATTATTAAATCTATGACAGGTACCTCTGGTAGACAACGTGCACAAAAAGATTCAATTCTTGAATATAAATGTGAAGTACCTACTATAGAGTACCAAAGAAAAATAGCTATAATTTTGAAAAATTTAGATGATAAAATAGAAATAAACAAGAAAATCATAGCAAACCTTGAAGAACTTTCACAAACATTGTTTAAACGTTGGTTTGTAGATTTTGAATTTCCAGATGAAGATGGTAATCCTTATAAATCTAGTGGTGGAGAAATGATTGATAGTGAATTAGGAAAAATTCCTAAGAACTGGAGAAAAACTACGCTAGGTAATTACATAGATTTAGATAAAGGTTTATCTTATAAAGGGAAATTTTTAGATAAAAAAAATGAAATAGAAGAATCTATTCCAATGTTATCACTAAGTAATTTTCAATTTTATAGTGGATTTAAAAATGAAAAGACAAAATATTATTTTGGAGACTTTAAAGATAAGCATAAAGTTAAGGCGGGAGATATTATTATAGCAGCTACTGATTTGACTCAAGACAGAAAAATGCTAGGTGCTCCTGCGTTAGTACCAAATTTAAACGAAAATATGATTTATAGTTTAGATGTATTTAAAGTAAAGGAGTCTACTTTGCCTAAATATGTAGCATATTTTTTAATGCAAACCAATAAATATAGAGAATTTGTTGAAGGTAGCGCCACTGGAACTACTGTACTTAGAGTTTCAAAAGATATGATTTTAAAAGTTCCTATTATTATTGATTTAAATATAGCAAATGAATTTAATGAAATTATTAAAAAATATATGCAAAAAATTGAAAAATTGAATACAGAAAATGAAATTTTAGTTGACTTGCGAGATACGCTTCTTCCTAAACTCATGTCTGGTGAAATAGAAATACCTGATGATATCGAGGTGAATACGGATGAACTTTCAATTTAATGAAGATGATTTAGAACAAGTTGCATTAGAATGGTTAAAATCACTAGGTTATGACTATAAAAAAGGTAATGAAATTAGTACGGCAGGTCTAGCACCAGAACGTAAAAGCGATAAAGATGTTGTTCTTCATGAACGTTTAGAGAAAGCATTAAGAAAAATTAACTCAGACATCCATCCTCGTTTTATCGAAAAAGCGATACATGAATTAACACTAGAAAAGTCACCCAACCTTTTAGAAAATAACCTTACCTTTCATGAAAATTTGATTAATGGTATTGAAATCGAAGACTACGATGACGAAGGACAATCGATTGTAGAAATTGTTAAAATCGTTGATTTTGAACATCCACAAAATAATGATTTTTTAGCAGTTAACCAATTGACTGTTGTTAATGGAGACTATACAAAACGTCCAGATATTGTCCTCTTTATCAATGGCTTGCCTATCGTTGTGATTGAACTTAAAAATTCAACTAATGAAACCGTGGGCGTCGAAGACGGTTATCATCAATTAGAAACGTATAAAATGCGTATTCCACAATTATTTACATTTAACGAAGTGCTTATTACAAGTGATGGTTTTAATACAAAAGCTGGTTCACTAACTGCGAACTATGATCGTTTTATGACTTGGCGTTCCAAAGATGGAGAAACTGAATCATCCTCAAGTTTAGCTAGTTTAGATGTGCTGATTCATGGGATGTTAAATCCTGAAACACTACTTGATTTAATTCGATATTTTGTTTTATTTCAAGATGATGGCAAAGGACATATCAGTAAAATTCTAGCAGCGTATCATCAATATTATGCCGTTAATAAAGCCGTTGACAGAGCTTTATTAGCTTCATCTGGGCAAGGTGATGGTAAAGGCGGCGTTATTTGGCATACCCAAGGTTCTGGTAAAAGTTTAACCATGGTCTTTTTCTCTGGAAAATTAATTCAAATGCTGAATAATCCAACCTTAGTCGTTGTAACAGATCGTAATGATTTAGATAACCAACTGTACAGTACGTTTGTTAAATCAAAAGGACGTTCTGGTAAAGGATTATTAAGACAAACGCCAAAACAAGCTGAAACACGTAAAGAATTAAAATCGTTATTATCTGTTGAGTCGGGCGGTATTGTATTTACAACAATGCAAAAATTTGAACCTGAACAAAATGAAACGACTATGGCTGCCCTAACAGAACGTAAAAATGTGATTGTTATGGCAGATGAAGCGCATCGTACACAATATGGTTTTAATGCAAAATACGATGATAAAGGGGAAGGCATTAAATATGGTTATGCGAAGTATTTAAGAGATGCTTTACCGAATGCGACGTTTGTAGGATTTACGGGCACGCCCGTAGCTTCAACGGATAAAAATACGCAAATGGTCTTTGGGAACTATATCGATGTTTATGACATGACACAAGCTGTAGCTGATGGAAGTACGGTTAAAATTTACTATGAAAGTCGTGTAATTCCATTAAATCTACCTCAAAATTTAGATTTAGATGAAGCATATAATAACATTACAGAAGATCAAGAAGAGGATGTAAAACAACGTTTAAAATCAAAATGGTCACGAGTTGAAGCACTTGCAGGCGCAAAACCTCGTATCGAAGCCCTAGCGAAAGACATCATCCAACATTTTGAAACACGTCAACAAGCCATGAAAGGTAAAGGAATGATTGTAACGATGAGTCGTCGAATTGCTGTTGATTTATATGATGAAATCATTCGTCTAAAACCAGAATGGCATTCAGATGATGATGATAAAGGAATCATTAAAGTGGTAATGACGGGTTCATCTAGTGATCCAGCTTCTTTCCAAAGACATATTGGTCCCAAAAAACGTCGCAATTTATTAGAAAAACGTATGAAAGATGTGAATGATGAATTACAACTTGTGATTGTTCGAGATATGTGGCTCACAGGGTTTGATGTTCCTTCTATGCATACGATGTATATCGATAAACCGATGAAAGGGCATAATTTGATGCAAGCAATTGCTCGAGTTAATCGAGTGTTTAAAGATAAGCCGGGTGGTTTAATTGTCGATTATGTAGGTATCGCTGAAAGTTTAAAAGAGGCACTTAAAGAATATACAGAATCTGATCAAGCTCAAACGGCAATAGATACGGATAAAGCGGTTGAATTGATGTTATTGAAGTATGATGTAATTCAAGATATGTTATATAATCTTGATTATTCTAAATTTAATTCAGATAAAAAATCTGAACGTTATTATACAATATCGAATACGATGGATTATGTAATTGGTTTAGGTGAAGATGAACGTCAACGTTTTATTAAAACAGTCACAGAATTAGGGAAAGCCTTTGCTCTTTGTGCGACTGAACACACAGCCCAAGAACTCAATGATGAAATTGCCTTCTTTAAAGCGGTTAAAGCAGGTCTTGTTAAATTGTTACAACCGCCAAAAGAAGGAAAAACACGTAAAACGCCTGCAGAAGTTGAAGCAGAGATTAATCAACTTGTGTCACAATCTGTTGTGACTGAAGATGTCATTGATGTTTATCAAACGCTAGGTCTTGAACAACCCGATTTATCAATCCTATCAGATGATTTCTTAAAAGATGTCGAAGGTTTGAAACAAAAAAATGTAGCGGTAGAATTATTAAATCGATTACTCAAAGGGCAAGTCAAATCATTAATGAAAACGAATGCGACAGTATCTAAACGTTTTTCGGAAATGTTAGGAAACTCGATTAATAAATATAATAGTCGTTCCATTGAAACATCTAAAGTGATTGAAGAACTCATTCAACTCGCTAAAGATATCAAACAAGAACAACAACGAGGAAATGAATTAGGTCTGAATTCAGATGAGATTGCGTTTTACGATGCTTTAGTTTCACATGAAACAGCGAAAAAAGCGATGGAAGACAAAGAACTACGTGCGATTGCTCATGAATTAACTAAAACAGTGAAAGAAAATATGGGAGTTGATTGGTCTAAACGTGATAGCGCAAAAGCTAAAATGCGCGTAGCTGTTAGACGATTGCTTAAAAAATATGGCTATCCACCAGATTTACAAAAAATGGCTGTAGAGCAAGTCGTAGAACAAGCAGAGCTTATGGCGAGTAACCAATAAAAAAATAAACTAAAAGAGCATCCCTCACTGCAAAGTGAAGGATGCTCTTATATTAATGACCTTTATGTTTTTCTTTAGCCTTTATCACTTTAATTTTTCGCTTTCTTTTTTTGTCTGCTTCTTTTTGGAGCTTGTTTTTCTTTTTAGACAACTTCTTTTTAAGCTCTTGTTCTTTTTTTAAAGCCTGTTGAGATTGTGTTGTTATCGGATGTTTTTTTTGCTCTTTTGCAACTTTACGCTGTAATTTTTTAGGATTAATTTTATTCTTAGATTTCTTAGTTTTGGTTGAAGCTTTACTATTGTCAATCAATTTTAATAGGCGTTGGTTAATAAACTTAAAAATAGTTTTACTATCTGGTTCTGTTCCGAATACATACTTTACAAAAAATGATTTTTGTTGCTGCTTATATTCAATTAACCCTACAAAAAATTGACCGTCATGAAAAATCGTGAGTTTCATGTTGTCCCTCCTCTTAATTTCTATGAAATGAAGGACGACCTGAGGAGGAAGGTTACTGACAAATACTACATTTGCATTGGGACTACCAACCCAATTGTGTTTTTACATTTCACACCTATATATTAGCAGATATAAGCATATCTTCCAAAATAGAATATATTTTAGAACTAGCTAATAATAATTTTTTAGAAAAAAATATAAGAGCATCCCTCACCGCAAAGTGAAGGATGCTCTAATTTTATTAAAAAGTCATATAATTTTATTTTGATAGGTAATAATTAATAATCTCTTGGAAATCATTGTTAAGTACCGTTGTAATAGAATCATCATTCATAAAATCTTCATAAATCTTTTCAAGTATTTCTTCATTTTCAATCGCTGTGAAATGATGTACTAATCCTTTTACAATCGATATATAATTTTGCGATTCTAAACAATTAGCAACTATTCGCCAATCTGATTGTGTAGTGTCATGGTTCATAGATAATCCTCCTTTTATTTCAATGTCCATTTTTGACGTGCTTTAGGGTTAAGCGGATGCATGATTTCATTTGTTACTGGATTGATGAGTTTCTTTACTTTCTTCTTATGAGGTTTTAGCATTTCCATCACTTGCTCAACGCGTTCGACAACAACGGGACGCTTCGCATAAGCACCATAGGCTAAAATCACTGCGTCACTTTCACTTATCGCTTTCATTAAATGAATGTCGCTGTGTTTATCATAAGGTTCTTTAATATGTTTAAGATTCTCTGGAGTTTTAATATTAGAGAATAGATTTACAAGATATACAGCGCCATATTGTTCAGAATTCGCTAATTGATTGAGGATAAGAACAGTTGTAAGATCGAGTGATAATACGCCATCCAAATGAGGATACATGGTTATCACTGTACAAGCGGGTTTCTTTTCATCCCATGTTTTCTTGAGTAAATAGCGGTGTTTTTCATCCTTGCTAAATATAGCTTCTGTGCGTATGGTACTTTTAATTGTCTTCATATTTGTTCCTCCTTTTTAGTATTCTTCTGGTAAAAGCATCACATAATAAAAAACGTCTACATCATCTTCTCGGATGACGTAGACTTTCTTAGGTATTGCGTTTTGATTTTTTACATAGTTTGTATAATGATATTCTAACTTGTATGCGGGCTGTTCTTGTTCATGTGTAATTGACAACATATTATCATCTTCTTGTAGTTTGAAAATGTGTAGGTAATCTGTATGAGGTTGATTGTCTCGTTCTTTTACCATGTTCCAAAGTAAGATTTGAAGGTCTAGAGATAGGTGTTCATTAATTCCTCTTGTGATATATCGATTGATGTTCATACTATTTTCCTCCATTCTGCTTTTCTTTCATGATGTCAATCACTTCGTTAATTACTGTAACAGATAGTTGAGCAACCTTGATCCAATTCATAATTACTCGCCCCCTTTTTGTAACAAGTAGCGTTCATCAATAATAATTTGATGAGTGTCATTTAAAAATATAAAGTCTAAATCAAAATTATCTAAATAACCTATTGCTACTAATTCCTTATCTAGATAACATAAAAAAGGATAAATGCTGATTTCATGTAATTCATCATTGTAATAGGTAAAAGTATTTAAAACTTTATGTTCAAGTGGACTATTTTTAATATATTTTTCAGGTAATACATCTTCAGCCACCGCATCTACGGTTTCACAAGCCCAAGTTTCTTGATAATTTAATTTAAATCGTTCAGTAATATACGTTTTAAGTTGTTTGCTTAGCGTCATTATAATGACCTCCTTAATTAATAATGTGTACTCCATAAATAAAATATATATTTATAAAATATTTCAAAATCCCTCCACTTTTGTCACTCTAAAAAAGTGGTAAAAGTGATAAATTTTCAATCCTATTTTCATTTGTGACATTTATCACAAAATTAAATTTAGGCATAAAAAAATTCCCACAATCCTTTTTAATGGATTGTGGGAGAAGAGATTCATCTATTTTATATTTAATCAGTTTAACTTGTTTATCGGTGGTAATTTCTATGGAATCGATCAACATATGCATTAATTTATTTTTTGCTTCGGGATTTGCCTTTTTCATGTAGCCTGTAAATCGGTATAGCATCACGTATAATTGACCTTTTATTTTCTTATAATTAGGTATGGCTATATCTTGAGATACTTTATTCATAGCCTCAGCCTGCTTTAACTGTTCATCTATTTTTTCTATTTGCACATTAAGTTTATCTTGTTTGTTTTGCATCGTTTCTTTATCTATTTCTTCATCTAAATATAAATCAATCAATCGTTCTTTTCTTTTCTGTAACTTTTTCTTTTGATTCTCTAATGACTTCGTATCAATACTCATTTTCGTTTGGTTTGCTTTTTTCTTTTCCATAGCATCGATAACCTGTGTTGCGATCGTTTCGACCACATGAGGTTGAGATAGAATACGTCTTAAATGAAAATATACCACACTTTCGACGACTTCTGCCTTGATTGCATTACTATGACAAGCTGTACTACCTGAACGATTGAATAATGAACAAATGTAATAACGTTTAATTGTTCTCTCATTTGATTTCTTTGTGTTGTAATATGTTCGTCTACATACCATATTATTTCCACACTCAGGACATTTGATTAACCCTCTCAACCAAAAATCGCCACCAATTGGTCGACCAGGTTTGAAACTTTTAGCAGCTAACTTCTCATGTGTTTTATCGAAAATCTCTTCATCAATAATCGCTTTGTGCTTACCTTGAACTAATATCACTTTACTTTTATCATTTTTGCCACTTCGTCGTTCCACTGCCCAATTTTGATAGTTATTGAAACGTACATAGCCTTTATATACGGGATTATTTAGAATATATTTCACACCATATACACTAAATGGTTTTTTATTTATTGTATGATAGCCCTGTTTATTTAAATAGTTCGCAATTGCTTTTAATCCTTTATTTTGATTTAAATACAGGTCAAAAATTTGTCTGACTATGTTGGCTTCAAATTCGTCAATGACAAGTTCATTTTTACCTGTTAGAGGATTAGGTTTTAAAATATAACCTAGCACCCTACCTGTAATAGCTTCACCTTGTTTCGCTTTCGCATTCATCCCCATCTTTACATTACTAACAATGGTTTCCCGTTCTATTTGTGCAACTAATCCAAATGCTCCTATCATCATTTCGCCATTTTGTGTTGATGTATCAATATTTTCTGAAATAGAGATATAATAGGCGCCGCCTCTTCTAAATTCGTAAATAATATTTTGTATATCTCGATTCGAACGTGAAAGACGATTAAGTTTCCAACTCATCACAACCTTAATTTGTCGATTTTCTATATCTTCTAATAATCTTTTCATTCCCGGTCTTGCTTCGATATTCTTACCAGAGATACCTTCATCACTATAAATTTCATATTCATCATCCGGAAATATTTGCTTTGCTTTTTTAATCAGTAAGTCTGCTTGTTGTTGAATAGAATAGCCTTGTTTCAATTGCTCTTTGGTACTTACTCTTGTATAAATAGCTACTTTGCACTTCATATAACATCATTCCAGACTGTCGACAAAGTCCTACGGACTTGTC
>NZ_KV808437.1:0-1831 GCF_001812305.1 Staphylococcus sp. HMSC056G08 | reverse complement strand
GGGGCTGGGACATAAATACAGTCCAAAATAAAATCCGAGGAGAATCTTAAGTGATTTTCCTCGGATTTTTATGTAAAATATTTATATAACTTAAAAAGATAAAGCCCCCCAAGTTATAATTAGAGATTCACCACAAACCCAATCATAGGAGGAACTTTATGTATAAAAATTATAACATGTCTCAACTTTCACTGCCACTAATAACTGATTTTACTTTCACAGAAAATGATACTGCAAATATCGTTAATGAGATTGTAGAAAGAATGCCTGAAAATGCTTTTGCTGAATATCAAAATCACAGAGGTGCATCGTCTTACAATCCTCGTATGATGTTGAAAATCATCTTATACGCCTATAGTAATTCAATATTTTCCGGACGGAAAATAGAATTTGCATTAACAGATAGTATTAGATTTATGTGGTTAGCACAAGAACAAAACCCTAGCTATAAAACGATTAATCGTTTTCGTTCTAATCCTCGAACAAATGCTTTGATTAAAGAATGTTATGTAGTATTTAGAACCTTTTTAGTAGAAAATCATTATATAGAAGAGAATGCAATTTACATCGATGGTACTAAAATTGAAGCTGATGCAAATAAGTATACGTTTGTTTGGAGAAAGAATACAGAACGTTATAGTCAATCTAATATGAAGAAATCAAAAGAAATATACGAAGAGCTATTAGTAAAAGAAATTTTGCCAAATTTAAAAGAAGAATCACCTGAAGACATACAGATACACGAACTAGAGACAATCGAAGATTGCTTAAGTCATAAAATTGAGGAACTAACTGATAAAATTGATTCTAACGATGACACGAAGCAAAGAAAATTAATACGTTCAGAACGTACATTATTGAAAAAATACAAAAAAGCAGTGAATGATTGTAAAGAGAAAAAGATGAAGTATGAAGAACAAAAGAAAGTTTTAGGAGATAGAAATAGTTATTCAAAAACTGATCATGATGCGACTTTTATGAGAATGAAAGACGATCATATGATGAATGGTCAATTAAAGCCTGCTTATAATATTCAAGTAGGAACCAACAACCAGTTTGCCTTAGCCTTCGGTGTTTACCAAAATCCAACAGATACAAGAACTTTAGAAAGATTTTTATATAGAGTGCAAGAACTAAATGGTGACATACCTGAAAATGTTGTGTGTGATGCAGGTTATGGTAGTGAAAGTAACTATGGAATAGTCATAGATGTATTTAATAGAACGCCTTTAATGCCGTACGGCATGTTTTTAAAAGAACAAAAAAGAAAGTATAAATCAAACCCTTATAACTCTCTTAATTGGAATTATGATGAAAAAGATGACAGATATATTTGTCCAAACAATAAACTATTATTCTTTTCTGGCTATAGATTCCGAAATGATAAATATGGATATCAACGTCAATTTAAAGAATATAAATGTTATGACTGTATAGGATGTCCGCTCAGAAAAGAATGCATGAACCCTAAAGCCAGACCAGATACTTTGAAAACAATCAGAAGAAATATGGTTTGGGAATTTTATAAGCACTTCACTAGAGAAAAGCTTTCAGATCCAAAAACTTCATCAATTTATAAACAAAGAAAAATTGATGTTGAAACTTTTTTTGGTAATCTGAAGGCTAATTTGGGTTTCACTCGAATGTCTGTCAGAGGCATTGAGAAAGTTGAAACCGAAGTTGGCATAGCGTGTATGGCTGTCAACGTTAGGAAATTGGTAGCTCTTCGAGTTGCGATTTTCTCTATAAACATAAAAAAGCGACGATTTTCAGAAATAATAATGAAAATCGTCGCTTTTATTAGAAGTCAGAACATTTATGTCCCGACCCC
>NZ_KV808436.1:0-1121 GCF_001812305.1 Staphylococcus sp. HMSC056G08 | reverse complement strand
AAAACTTGTCGAATGGTCGGCTTAATAGCTCACGATATGCCGACATTCGTCTGCAAGTTTAGTTAAGGATTCTTCTCAACGATCAATAAATTTTCTCGGCATAAATGCGTGTCCTATTATTTATTTTTATTCACTTTAAATAAAAAACGTGAAGTAAGAGAACTTGCAACTTACCTCACGTTTTATACCTAAAATGTCTTATTCACTCATAATTTGACCTTTAATCACATATCCATTTCTATCAACATAAAAGTGAACATCTTTATTACCAATTTTATACTTATATACTTCACCCCATGCTGAAGTAGGAGAGTAAGAATTTGGTTGACCATAATTTTGAATTAAAGTATTTTTATTAATAGATTTTCCATCGAGAGAGAAGAAAACACCATTAGCTTTATTCTCAGATACACTATAAAGTGTTTGATCGTATAAATTTATTCGATTGTCACCGGTTGGATTCTTTGCTATTTGATAGCCGTTGATAGTAAAATTATCGTATTTCAATGACTCTTTGAAGTTTTTGTCTAATATAAATCCACTTTGATACGCAGTATAACCATCATAATTATAATAAGGTTCAATAGTCTCTTGTGCCTGTACTTCCGTTGCATTAAATAGTTCGGGCGTTACAGAGAAACCCAAAACAATACCACTAGCTAGAACAATTTTAGAAAATTTCTTCATAAAAAACCCTCCTAATTATTTTTAATTCATCTATTATTATTACATACATATTACGAAAAAACATCCATTATTACAAAAGTGTTACAAAAATTTCATCCGAAGTTATTGCTTTATTAACTTCAAAATTTAAAACACCAACTATTTTTTCGTGACTATCATAGTTAAACTCTGTTTAATTATGGTTTCTTTTTATGTAGTGCCTATAGACAAATTGGACACCCAAAAAGCTTTCATACTGAAAGTAAATTACTCGTAATAATAAAATGATCTTAATTTCAATTTTAAATTGGATTTCAAAGCATTAAATCCAATTTATAGTATATTAATTACATTAATTACCTAGAAATTTATGTCAGCTCTTAAAACGCAAATGAGAGCCAAATAAATATATTTTGATTTTACATCACAAATTTTTAGCAAAACCAGTGACGATT
>NZ_KV808435.1:0-3180 GCF_001812305.1 Staphylococcus sp. HMSC056G08 | reverse complement strand
CGAGGCTCAACGTCAATAAAGCAATTGGAATAAAATTAACTTCAGTTATAGTGCATTTTCCTCTTCTAACTCTGTGAATATCTCAATGAATACGTCTAAATCTTCTAAACAAACTACTCTTTTTTCTGCTCCTTTTGGAAGTTCCGAATCTTTTAGAGGCTTGCCACATATATGGCAAAATCCTTTTACTTCGTTTATGTCTATCATGTTTTCATCAAAGTATTTTATGTATTTTTCTATTTCTTTTTCACTAAAATTACGCATTTTGATACTCCTTTTTAGAAATGTTGTAATGTTTTTTCTTCTTCTGAAATTGTGTAAATATCGCTTTTTTAATTTCGGGTTTTAATAAATATAGTAAATTTAGTTTATAAACGAGTTACTTCTTTTTTTGATACTATAGGTAACTATTATAATGAGAGCTTATACCTATCAAACCATTGACACAACTGGTTTCAAGCACAAAAAGTTGCTTCTTCAGCATACAATCACATTATTCTTGTGCATTTCAATCTGTAATAAATCTTAAACAAGACGCAAACTGTACCGTAAGACTGACAACCTTTTTATCAGATGTTCTAAAATCAAAGTATGTATCTTCTAAACGATTCATATCCTCTTCATCTACATAGTCTCCCAGATTCAACACTTGTTGGTTGACATGTGCAGTAAAGCGTCTTGTTTCAGGTTGTTCTGCACTATAACCTATAACAAATCTTTTGGGGATTTCTGCTCCTGTAATCCAACTCAAATAACCTACGTCATTCCCCTCATTCATTGACTTCGTAAAAGTAACCTCGACCTCTAAGTTCCTGTTCATTTTTTACACCCACTCATTGTTTTGTATCATTCTGCCAGTTCTCAAGACTACCTAACGTATTAAAGTTGTCATATACACTACAATTATCTTTTAACTTTATAATTTACTATATGTACTTTCGACCTATTTAATATTATTGTTAATCATAATTTTTATCACGCGTTTAGTTGTTTACTTTTCATTACTGTAAAGAGTTGCCCTTTAAAATATTCAGTGCCTTTTTTTCTACTTATCTTCTTTACTCTGGTTATATTCCCAAAAAATCAGGGTTGCTATTAATATCCTTATGTAATCACAGCTAAAAAACAATATTGCAGAAACTACCATAAGTACTTTATACATAGCTAAGACCCACTTCCAAATTAAATATCATTACCTTATTATGTATTAACGGTGAAGATTCATCTTGACTTGCGATTATACAAGTCAACTTAGATTCACACCCGCTACATTAACTGTAAGGGGCACAAATTCATCCTACTTTCAATCCTTATAAATAGAAGCGATACTATCCGCTTCTATTTATTTATACTATATTTTTTTCTATCGATTTTATTCAAAAGATTGACTTTAAATCATTTTAGAATGTGCAATGATAGTATTGATTACATCAGACTGGATACTCTCATCTAATTCATCTACTACTTTATTATTTCTCGCTTTAATATCTAAAGATTTTATTTGTAATAAATCAATGATACCTGTTATGCTATTACGTTTTGTTTTAACAACTATATCTGAAGGAAACCTCTTAGTTCTATTAGTTATAGGTAAAGTCCAAACAAAAGGCGATCCTTGATTGACAAAGTTGTTACTTATGATTACATATGGTCCATATTTTTGCTTCTCTTCACCTCGAGTCGTATCTAGATCAATCATTATAATGTCAAATTGTTTTACCATAACTCTTGACCTACTTCATCTCCAAAATCAATTTCTTTTTCATCATAGTGACCACCATTACGATAAAAGTCATAAATTTCATCGATAATTGATTTTTCTCTTTTTGTAAACTTAACTACGCCCTCGTTTATTTCTACATTTAAAGAATCCCCAATGTTTAAACCTGCTTCATTTAAGATGGATTTATTTAAACTGATTGCTTGGCTGTTCCCATTTTTTATAACTTTTGATAATGTTCTCATGTATCATCACTCCCTTTAGTATAAGCGTATCACACGTTATAACGTAGTCATAACATTCGAATATCATTATCACAGCACAACATCTTCATCCTATTGGATGTCATCTGACATATTATGAATTATTTCTTTTACTACTGTAGTATGGTCAAGCTTATTTTTGACTCTAATTTCTCTTTTTATTTTCAAAAATGCCTTTAATTTTTAAGAAAGCCACACTTTGTACAAAAAATTAAACATATGGTCCATAATAAAAATGATCATAATGGTACATCTATTTAAATTGTCACTCATCATTGAAACAATTTTTTACATAAAAAAAGCCCAGTACCTTTCAGGATAAGTTCCCAAAACAACTGGAGCTTACATATGCAAGTTCATTATATATCATCTTCAATATCTAAACAAATATTGTTTTTTTAGTCGAAATAATTGCTAGTAGTTCAATAGGTATGATAATATACCATAAATACTCTAACTCGTAAATCATCAAAATTTTGGTTCTGTTGCAAATTTAGGAAAGTCAACTGAATATCATTTTAACAATTGATATTATCTTAATTGACCAACATGTAGTTAATATCTTGGCACGGCGAAACTCCATAAATCAGAAGAGACCTACGGTTCTTTTTACAAATTTCGTAAACACATTGGGGAAATATTATAGTTTTGCATTCCTAACTACTATAATGTTATAATTTACTTAACGAAGATTATATGCATATATGCACCAATCCCCTCACTATTTGCGGTAGTGAGGGGATTTTTGATGCGGCTTAACGTCGCCTTCTATTTATTACGTTTACTACTAAGCCAGTAAGTAAAGTACGCAACTGCACAGCCACTAATGACTGGTGCAATGATGTGAACGAAGATTACATACATATTAAGCACCTCCTTCCGTCGAAAATATCGCCGGAAGTTAAGACGACTACACTATTATACCATCTGTTGTTCTGTTGCAAAGTTGATTTTATAGTGTAATTTTGACAAAAAGAGGCTTCTATATGAATTATTTTAGATATAAACAGTTTAACAATGATATCATCACTATAGCCGTTGGGTTCAAGAATATACTCCAATTTCATATCAAATTTAGAAGAAAAAGTGTATTACAAATGGCGTATTGATAAGACATATATCGAAATATCTGAGCAACCTCATTAAGCAAGATCACAGGCATGTTAAAGTAAGAAAGACAAGATATCAAAGTATCAA
>NZ_KV808434.1:0-1735 GCF_001812305.1 Staphylococcus sp. HMSC056G08 | reverse complement strand
AAAACTGAATACAATATGTCACGTTATTCCGTTTCAGTTTCCTGCGAAACTGTTCCGAATATATCCTTAGAAAGGAGGTGATCCAGCCGCACCTTCCGATACGGCTACCTTGTTACGACTTCACCCCAATCATTTGTCCCACCTTCGACGGCTAGTTCCTAAAAGGTTACTCCACCGGCTTCGGGTGTTACAAACTCTCGTGGTGTGACGGGCGGTGTGTACAAGACCCGGGAACGTATTCACCGTAGCATGCTGATCTACGATTACTAGCGATTCCAGCTTCATGTAGTCGAGTTGCAGACTACAATCCGAACTGAGAACGGCTTTATGGGATTTGCTTGACCTCGCGGGTTCGCTGCCCTTTGTACCGTCCATTGTAGCACGTGTGTAGCCCAAATCATAAGGGGCATGATGATTTGACGTCATCCCCACCTTCCTCCGGTTTGTCACCGGCAGTCAACTTAGAGTGCCCAACTTAATGCTGGCAACTAAGCTTAAGGGTTGCGCTCGTTGCGGGACTTAACCCAACATCTCACGACACGAGCTGACGACAACCATGCACCACCTGTCACTTTGTCCCCCGAAGGGGAAGGCTCTATCTCTAGAGTTGTCAAAGGATGTCAAGATTTGGTAAGGTTCTTCGCGTTGCTTCGAATTAAACCACATGCTCCACCGCTTGTGCGGGTCCCCGTCAATTCCTTTGAGTTTCAGCCTTGCGGCCGTACTCCCCAGGCGGAGTGCTTAATGCGTTAGCTGCAGCACTAAGGGGCGGAAACCCCCTAACACTTAGCACTCATCGTTTACGGCGTGGACTACCAGGGTATCTAATCCTGTTTGATCCCCACGCTTTCGCACATCAGCGTCAGTTGCAGACCAGAAAGTCGCCTTCGCCACTGGTGTTCCTCCATATCTCTGCGCATTTCACCGCTACACATGGAATTCCACTTTCCTCTTCTGCACTCAAGTTTTCCAGTTTCCAATGACCCTCCACGGTTGAGCCGTGGGCTTTCACATCAGACTTAAAAAACCGCCTACGCGCGCTTTACGCCCAATAATTCCGGATAACGCTTGCCACCTACGTATTACCGCGGCTGCTGGCACGTAGTTAGCCGTGGCTTTCTGATTAGGTACCGTCAAGGGATGCACAGTTACTTACATCCTTGTTCTTCCCTAATAACAGAGTTTTACGATCCGAAGACCTTCATCACTCACGCGGCGTTGCTCCGTCAGGCTTTCGCCCATTGCGGAAGATTCCCTACTGCTGCCTCCCGTAGGAGTCTGGACCGTGTCTCAGTTCCAGTGTGGCCGATCACCCTCTCAGGTCGGCTACGTATCGTTGCCTTGGTAAGCCGTTACCTTACCAACTAGCTAATACGCCGCGGGTCCATCTATAAGTGACAGCAAAACCGTCTTTCATCATGAAACCATGCGGTTTCATGTATTATCCGGTATTAGCCCCGGTTTCCCGGAGTTATCCCAGTCTTATAGGTAGGTTACCCACGTGTTACTCACCCGTCCGCCGCTAACGTCAGAGGAGCAAGCTCCTCGTCTGTTCGCTCGACTTGCATGTATTAGGCACGCCGCCAGCGTTCATCCTGAGCCAGGATCAAACTCTCCATAATAATTTATGATGTTTGACTAGCTCATAAAAACTAATTGTTTTAAAACGTCCTTAGGACGTTTGTTAATTTGGAATTAACGTTGACATATTGTCATTCAGTTTTCAATGTTCATT